>CAMWSV010000004.1 GCA_947177015.1 uncultured Porphyromonadaceae bacterium | reverse complement strand
TTCCCACACAGGCAGGTAAAGTTGATGGAGACATAATTTCGCTCAACGTCACTGTGGCCGACAATGTTAAGTCAGGCGACCCGGCCTCGCGTGCGTCAGATGAGGGTATGTCCACACATTTTGAGCCGGGCGACTCGGTCGGTGTCATCATTCTCGACAAAGACGGCGAATTTATCGTGAATAATGCCAAGTATCTTTTAAAAGCGAACACCGATGGCACCTCCGAATGGACATATTCGGGCCTCGGTAAAGATACCCCCTACTACGACACCCTGATGCAAACCTATATCGTCTATTTCCCCTACGATATATCAGTGACTGAGATGAAAATCAAGAGCGCTCAAGAACTCTTGGCCTTGGACGCCTTCAAGCAGCAAAAGGACCAAACGACTAAAGCCGCATATAGCTTTTCTGACGTGATGGCATGGGAGTCGTCCAATGGCCCTCTCAAAGATATAAAAGCCAAACTGCAGCATCTGCGCAACGGTATTTCGCTCGACATTACTGTCCGGTGGAAACTGCTTACTATCGATCCCAAACATTTGAATGACAATCCGCCAATAGATTACAGTAACGAAACATTAATCAATTGGAATGATTCTTACCCGGATGTCGAAGACCTCAGGGAGGTAGTCACCTTTAAGAATCCCAACGAGGCTACCATTAAAGATAAGGATGACAATCTTCTCAAGACCTATCAGGCCGCTGACGGCACCTTCCGCTATATTCTCCCCGATGGATATGAGGGTGAGATAACTTATTTCTACAACTATCGTGATTTGATGTACAAAGGTTCATTCGAAATTCAACCCTCACAGACCGGCACACTCTATTGCAAATACGAGACTATCGATAAGGAAGTGTATACCTTTGACCAGGTGATTGTCGGTGATTTTTATTGTAAAAACTCCCAGAATCACGGCTTTGTACTTCCTTACGAGGCTACCCAATATTTGGATAATGATAACCACCGTTGCATAGGACTGGTGTTACGCACCGACCAACATGACTTCGATGGAGACGACTCCAGGTCAGTTTTTGACTACACTGAAACAGGAATAAAGGAGAGTAGTTGCCATGGTTATGTCTTGGCGCTGACAGATGCTCATAATGACCTTAACGACATGTTTGAGTGGGAATTGAATGATTCCTACCTTCCGTATGAGGAAGAAAATATACGAACTCGTATGGGGGTAACTATAGATCCCGGAGATTGGAGCGGATATTACAATACTCAAAAGATTCTGCAAACCTGCGAAGATAACGGGTGGTACAAAAATTTTTATCCCGCTGTATATGCTGCATACTATTACGGCAATCTTGCAACCGGGACATATAAATTCACTGACCCCAGTACTAAAAAGGAAATTAGTAAAACTATTCTCTTCAATAACCGTGATGAGAATACGCCGAGCGGCGGAAAACAGGATGCACGGAATCCCTACGCATGGCAGCAACCTCTGCAGGCTCCTAAGAATACGTCCGGCTGGTACCTGCCGGCTAACGGCATGCTTGTCGAACTTAGGCAATATAGAGACCTTTTTTTGAAGCGCTATGAAGAAATAAAGGAGAAGTTGGCTGAAGATGTCCCCTACAAGGAGCATATAGGTTGGTTAAAATACCACGACACTTGGCGCGGCTATCCCTATTACTGGTCTTCCAACGAGAGTGATTTTGAGGCACGAGCGTTATCACATGAATACTCCCCGCTGAATTATACTTATCCTTCCCACAAATCATACCCATACGCTGTGCGGGCAATACTGTCCTACTGATTCATCTCGTCACTCCTTCATATCAGGCACCGATAAAGCATGATCCGTATTTCATTGATTGCATCCATTCTCAAGAATAAAGCGGACTCTCAAGTACGCAGCCGGTAACTGAAAAAATCGGAAATGCCCTACCACCGGGGGAAAGGGTACAGATATCAACCGCGTATAACCGTGAAAATCATATAAGCGATGTAGCACAGAATGAGGAAGATGCCGAGTGGCCGGTTGATACTCTTGCTTTTTGAAAGTAGCGGCACGAGCCATATCACGGCGGAGGCGCCCACGAGTGTGATGAAGTCTACAAATCCGATTGAATCGGCTTTCAGCGGCAGTACGAGCGCACTGAGTCCGATCGAGAGCAGAGCATTGATAATGCACGACCCCACAATGTTGCCCAAGGCTATGCCGCTGGCTCCCTTCACAGTGGCAGTGACGGAAGTGACCAGATCCGGCAGCGCATTCCCTATCGCCACCACCGTGAGCGCCACCATGCCCTGACTCATTCCGATCTTCAACGCCAGCCCGCCGGCTCCGTCCACCACCCAATTACCCCCTATCACAAGCGCTCCGAGACCGGCAACAATCATTATCCACGCAAACCATTGGCGCTGACGCAACGCTGAAATCCTGCTTTTCAACTCATTCATCTCCCCCTTCCCGGAATTAGATTCCACTGCTCCGGAGTGCGTAATATCTTTTACAGGTTTAACATTTGCAGATACGTCAGATGCAACCTGCTGATCAGCGACAGACATTGAATCTGTAGATTTCTCTTTTACAGACTGCCCGCCGGATGAATCTATGACTACCGTCGGCGCTCCGAGTTGCTTCTCCTTACGCGAAGCAAGAATCATAAACCACATATAGAATACGAATACCACGATAAGCATCACCCCCGACGACCGGTTTATGATGTTATGATCCAATCCGTCAAAAAGCACCGTATCCCCTGCTACCCATAACGCTACGGACGCAATGAGGAGTATCGGCAGATCCTGATAAAGCATTACCCTATCAACCTTCATCGGGCGTATCAGAACCATCACCCCCACCACCAGCAGCAGATCGAAAATATTGGATCCGATCACCTCGCCGATAGCCATTGCCGGCTTATGCTGAAATGCAGACTCAATACACACCACCATATCCGGAAGCGTGCTACCGAGAGCCACTACCGTAAGCCCTATGATAAGATTCGATACATTAAAACGTCGCGCCACCGACACTCCCCCATCCGTGACGTAATTCGCTCCCACCACGAGGAGTACCAATCCAACAATCAAAAAGAATATATCGTGTAGCATAGCATTTAAATTTTTCAATTTCAACGCTCATCTTTCCCCGCAGGTTCACCGGATTACAGCATATTTTACGCCACCATTATCCCGTATTTTACGCCACCATTATCCCGTATAAAAAATACGGCTGCTCCTCTGATTTGAGGGGCAGCCGCGGATGTATTGATTTTACAGAGGCATCTCTACTTTCAGATGTAGAGGATTCCCTTACATAAAGGCGTATGGTGATAGAGAGGCAACCGTGAGAGTTATATTCAAGACGAGACCGTATGCTTACTTCACGATAATTTTATGTCCGGCGATGATGTAGAAGCCGGGAGCGTAATCCACGAAGACGTTGACACCTTCGTTGAGCATTACGTTTCTACCGCGTCCGTCGAGAGTGGCGATAGTGATGTTGCCTGCTGCGGGTGTCTCGATTACGAGCGAACGGTTTACCGTGTAAACCTTCAATGCGCCTGTTGCCGATACGTTATCAACGCCTGTAGAACTCTGTTGCTTGAATCCTGAGCGGGTGTAGATTCCATAGTTCACAGCCTCAAGATCGGCAGTCTGTTCGCCGTTATGGTTGAAAATGATCATCGGATTACCGAAATTAATATCCGATGTGAACGACACTGCGAAGAGACCGTCATTCTGCTTGGTCATTGTCTTACCGGGCCATGCGCCAAGCATCTTGGTGGCATCAGTGTTATCGCGATCCCAGAAGTAAGCGTTCACACTGCCCCAGTTTGTCTCTGAATCATCGTAATAGTAAGTGTAAGTAGTCTCCTTGCCGGGAACAACCGGATCGTCCTCAATTTCACCGGCCCCCTCAATAGTGGTCTTCAGCCCGGCAGCGGTGTAATAACCTCCGTTTACGAAGGGGAAACCATCCTTAGTGACCTGATCATTACCTGCATTTGAGAAGATCACCTTCGCACCGTCGGCAATCTTGCCGCTGCCGGTATAAGTCCATTTATATACGTTATTGCCGAGATACGTCATTGCCTGACCGGGCCATGTGCCGCCTGTATAATTGGTGCTTGAAGTCCAGATCCATGCATTCACAGGATTCCATGACTCATGCTCGAAGAATACAGCCTGCTCACCTTCAGCCATAGCGGGTTTGATCACCTCCGCAGGTTCTACACGATTACCGCCGGGAGTCGGAGTCACAGAGTTGGGCTTTTGGGTCAATGTCTCTTCGGGCATCGTCTCATCGGGCCATGCCACCCAGGATTCATTAACGGGAGTACCCCCATGGAGATATTTGCCATCGACACCTACCTTGCCCGGTGACTTTGTCTTCTGGGTATTGAGCACATACACACGGAGATTGCCCTTGCCCGAACACTTGGCAGTGAGTTTGCCATCAGTCACATTCTGCACATCGCCCGTGATTGCATCCACATATGTGCCGTTGAGCACACCGGTGAAGGTTGCATCACCAGAGATAGTGACCAGAACGTATGAGTCGGTTTTGGAATCCGTATAGCGGCGCTTAAACGCCATCTTACCCGAGCACCCATCAGTGCTGTACTGACCCTTACGGAGAGCCGGCACTGCGGCGCGGATCTTATTGAGGCGCTGAATATGCTTGGCCAGCGGGTACGACAGTGTTGAAGCCATATTGCCTGTGGTGCCGGTATATTCAGCAAAGTCACTCACCTTCACATCACCTTCAATATAACCTCCGAAGTATGCGCGGCCTGTATCCTTAAGCGCGAGTATAGCACCCTTATCGATATCCTTACCCTTCTGAAACTCTACTTCCGAACCATAATAAATACAGGGGATACCGCGGAATGTAAACATCAGCGAGAGATTTTCCGCCCACGTCTCCTGCGAACCCATAAAGCGGTAGTTGCTATCCGGTGCATAGTCGTGAGAGTCCACATATACCACATTATAGGTGGCATCGTTATAGAGGTCATCCTGTGAGTGAACACCGTATGCCCCCTGAGCCGAATTAAAGTTCCAGTGCATGGCGAAGTCAATCACATTAAGGCCCGAATGAGCCGAGTAATCGGGAGTGTGATATTCGTTGCCATTGAGTTTATGATTGGTGCTATGGCGCAGAATCGAAGCGCTGTGCCCCTTATCATCCGCAGCCGATTTCAACACTGAATCCCAGTTGGTGTGTCCCGAAACGGTGAAGTAATCCTGCGATTGCTCATCCTTAGTGGGGATTGCCACCACGGAATCCCATGATTTGGGGTCCATATCCCAGGCATAATCCTTGCTCTCTTTCCACGTATAGTAGCATGGTGAGCAGTTATAGTTATCTCCGCGGTAAATCACCTCCATAGAGCGGGCACACACCTCACCATACATAAAGAAGGGGGTATTGCCACGCTTCGCCTTGGCCTCGGCAGACTCGGCGGCAGCCATAAACTGCGGAAGGAACATCTTATTGAACGAAAGACGCGGAATATGGCCGGCAGTATCGATTCGGAATCCGTCTACACCCATCTTGATGAAGCGCGAGTAGCAATCCACGAGATAATTCGTCACCGCTGGATGCTCCGTATTGAGATCGACGCAGTCGCCGGCGATCTGACCCCACCAGCGTGACGGATCATCCCAGTCAAACCATGCCTTATGATGCCAATAGTTGTGTTTGTCGCGGTTGGTAAAGTCTGAATTTTTCATCATCGCCAGGCGTGTGCCATACTGGTCGGCAGGTTTCATGGAGGGATAGTTGGAGGGCAACTGACCACCTTCCGACTGGGGCACCACCACCATCGAGGCGTTGATGTCGGCAAGATCCTTGGTGTAGTCTTTTTTAAACATCTTGCAGAGAGTATCCTCACCGAAGTTGCCGGTATGCTGCAGCACGATGTCGAGAATCAGTTTCATGCCGCGCTTATGCACCTCATCGATCAACTCCTGAAAAGCCACATCGGCACCCACCGCATCAGCATCTTTCGATACATAGCGATGATCGATTTTAGAGAAGTCCATCGCGTGATAACCATGATAATCGAGACCCGAACCATTCTCCACAATCGGAGTAATCCACACGGCTGTGAAGCCGAGAGCCTTGATATAGTCAAGTTTGTCGATCAGGCCACGGAAATCGCCACGCCATTCAGGGTCGTTGATGTTATTTACGCCATCCCAGCAATACACATTGTTGGCGGGATCGCCGTCGTAGAAGCGCGTAGTCATCGCGAAGTAGATAGTCTCGTCGCGGAAGTCGGTGCGATCCCCTACGAAAGTTGCCGCCGTTGACGTCAGAGCCGTAAGACCCAACGCGCCGGCGAGGATACTTTTCATAAAGTCGTTCATGATTTAAGAATTTTTTAGTTAAGTATAATTTAATATAATTAAGTAATGATCCGGTGAAATCCCGGATAGATTATCGTAATCATTTCGTATCTTTATCTCACCCCAATTATTCCGCTCAGCAGGATGATGAATATGAGTATCGGAGCGGGGTATCTGATGATAAACTGCATCAGCGGACTCATAAAGCGCCCGGTGGTGCCGTAGTTGGTGATTTCGTCCCTGAGGATGCCCTTGGGGGCGAACCATCCTATGTATACCACCCCTACAAGCGCCGTGATGGGGAGCATATAGTTGGTGGTGAATGTATCGAGGAAATTAAAAATGGTGTATCCGAAGATGAGAAGGTCATCGAGTCTGCCGAAAGAAAGCGAACAGAGCGAACTCAACACCACCAGCGGCATCAGCACGATCAACGTGGCGCTCAGGCGTGACTTGCGGAAATGGCGTTGCACGTAAGCCACCGACACCTCTGCGATAGAGATGGTGCTCGTCAGCGCCGACACCAGCAGAAGGGTGAAGAAAAGAATAGACCACCACTGCGAACCCGGCAATTTGGCAAATACCTCCGGCAGGGTTACAAACACCAGTGTGGTGCCGCGCACGGCGTTCACATCAAGTCCGTAGGTGAAGATTGCCGGGAATATAATCATACCCATCATCAGCGCCACCACCGTGGTGAGCACTGACACTGTGGCTGAAGTTCTCGTGAGTCTGGTATCGCGCGGATAGTAAGATGCGTACGTGATGAGGATTCCAGTGCCGAGACTCAGCGAAAAGAAGGTCTGTCCCAGAGCATTCACGATCATGCTCCATGAGAATTTGGAGAAGTCGGGATGATAAAAGAATTTCAGTCCCTCGGAAGCGCCTGAGAGAGTAAGCGCATAGACTCCGAAAATCAGGAGCAGAACGAAGAGCACCGGCATCATGATATTGGATGCGCGCTCTATACCCTTCTTCACTCCAAGCATAAGGATGCCTACATTCATCGCTATCACCACCCACGTGGAGACGAGTGGCGACCAATCCGAGGCTATATATTCCTCCATACGTTGATGGAATGTGGATTCCATTCCTGAATCGGACGTAGAGGCGGATATGCCTTCATAGAGGGTGCCGGTGATTGAATCCACGAGATACTCCAGCGTCCAGCCTGCCACAACCATGTAGAACGTCAGAATCATGTATGACGACACCACACCGAAGAGTATTGCCATACGCCAGGGATTCTTCTTGGCATCCGCAGCAGGCTCCGAATCAGATGCCGCAAGCCGATCGGCGAAACCTCCCGATCTGCCTATCGCCATCTCTGCCACCATAACCGGAATACCGAGCAGAAGCACACAGGCGATATATACCAAGAGGAACGCTCCGCCACCGTTTTCCTGCGCTTCAGCAGGGAAACGCCATATACTGCCAAGCCCCACAGCCGAACCCAACGTGGCTGCCACAAGGCCTATCTTACTCGAAAATTCGTTGCTTGCACTCTTTGCTTGCATCTATGTATCGGACTTCCACCGTGATCTTATTTAGTTAAACCTGCAGGAAACCATAACATTTACCCTGCTTTATTTTTAATCAAAATTACACTTGATTATGTTAAAACTACAGTGACTTTGATTAAAACTGCTCAAATTTACAGTTTTTTTTTAAATATCGCAAATTTTATATTTTAATCTTTGTTATTCTTACATTATTATTTATTCTTGCATTATTATTCTTGCATAGATTCAATAAATTTTGTAAGTTTGTAGCAACACTGATTCCGGAATCTTTTTCCGTAAGGCATTCCGCTCATATATGGCAATCCGCCGGAATCTCTCTTTTAAGAACTATTGGATTTATGGAAACACATATTTCTCACCCCTCTATTCAACCAGAGGGGGCAATCCTCTCCCCTACCGCTCCGCTTAGTGTGGCAGAAAGGCGCGAGATACTCTCGCTGATACGCCGGGTAGAGGCAATCGCCGCCGAGTCGCTATCGGCAAATGAGATTGCAAAAATAAAGTCGCTCTGCATTGAGGCCATGCGACGCGGTGAGACTCCGCGCAACACTCACGGCATCTCCAAGGCGTTGCTCACCCTGAAGACGGCTCTCCTCTTTGCCGATGCCATAGACCCGGACCATAATATAATGCTCGCCATAATCCTCTACCCCATGCTTGAGGATGAGATCTACAGCATCAGCGAACTCCGCTCGCTCTGGGGTGAGGACGTGGCTTCGCTGCTTGTAGGAGTGGCTGCCGTTGAGAAATTCTCGAATAAGAACAATGCCGTGAATCAGGACAACTTCCGCGGACTGATGCTGAGCCTCGCCGACGACATCCGCGTGATCATCATCATGATCGTGAAGTGCCTCGTGCTGATGCGCGACATCAATCTGCATCCCGATCAGGATTGGGTGCGCGACGTGGCTTTTGAGGCTAATTGCCTTTACGCCCAACTCGCCCACCGCCTCGGACTCTATAAACTCAAAAGCGAACTCGAAGATCTCTCGCTGAAATATTCGAATCGCGAGATCTACTCTCAGATAGCGCATAAACTTAACGCTACCAAGCGTTCGCGCGATGCTTATATCAAATCCTTCATCGACCCGGTGAAGCAGAAACTCGAAGCCGCCGGACTCAAGTTCTCCATCAAGGGGCGCACAAAGTCGATTTCATCAATCTGGGGCAAGATGAAGAAGCAGAAAGTGGATGTATCAGGCATCTACGACCTCTTTGCCATCCGCGTGATTCTGGATTCGGAGCCTGAGAAGGAGAAGTCGGATTGCTGGCTCGCCTATTCTATCCTCACCGATATGTACACCCCTAACCCTGCCCGTATGCGCGACTGGATCTCAATTCCTAAAAGCAACGGCTATGAATCGCTTCATGCCACGGTGATGGGTCCCGAAAGCAAGTGGGTCGAAGTGCAGTTCCGTACGCGCCGCATGGACCTCGTGGCAGAGAAGGGTCTCGCCGCCCATTGGCGATATAAGGGGGTTAAGTCTGATTCCACCGACCAGTGGATGAATAATATCCGCGACATTCTCGAATCCGCCCACGACGGACCGATGGAGATGATGCGCCATCTCAAGATGGATGATTACGAGAAGGAAATTTACGCCTTTACTCCCAAAGGCGACCTCTTCAAACTCCCTGCCGGAGCCACCGTGCTGGATTTCGCTTTCAGAATTCATTCCAACGTGGGTTCGCAGTGTATTGGAGCCGTAGTCAATGGCAAACACCGCAAGATAACACATCGCATCCAGAACGGCGACACTGTAGAGATCATCACCTCCTCGACCCAGACTCCCAAACAGGACTGGCTCAACATCGTGGTCAGCACCAAGGCACGTAATAAGATTCGTCAGGCTCTCAACGAGGAGGCTCAGAAACTCGCTGACCTCGGTAAGGAACTCCTTGAACGCCGCGCCAAAAATCGCAAGATCGAACTCGACGAGTCTATACTGATGAAACTCATAAAGAAGGCAGGCTATAAGTTTGCCAATGAATTCTATTCGGATATGGCTACTGAGAAACTCGACGTGGCGCGCTTCCTCCAGACTTATCAGGATGAAGTCATAGCGGAAACGGGCGATGGCGAGAAAGTATCGGCGGGTGAGTTTGTGCTTCAGCAAAATGAGAAGGAGGATTCCAAGAGCGATGTGCTTGTAATCGGTGGCAAATCGATCGCCGGTCTGAGTTATAAGTTTGCCAAGTGCTGCAATCCTATATATGGCGATGACGTATTCGGATTCATCTCCTCCGAGGGCACGGTGAAAGTGCATAAGAAGGATTGTCCGAATGCCGCCAACATCCGCGCGCGTTACCCCTATCGCGTGATACCCGTGGAATGGAGCGGTAAGACGGGAGATATGCTCTCTGCCAATGTGCGCATCATCGGCAATGATGATCTCGGCATCCTCGCTAATATCACCTCCATCATTTCCAAAGAGATGGGCGTCAACCTGCGCAACATCTCGGTGGATACGGATAATGCCGGAATGTTTCAGGGCTACCTCACCATCGGTGTCTCTGACAATTCCCAACTTTCGTCAGTGATGAAGAAGATACGCACCGTAAAGGGGGTCAAGGAGGTGACCCGAATCTAAAACCCATAAACTCATCAACCCATAAACTCATCAACTCGAAGAAAATGAATAGATATCTCCCCTTGGTGCTCCCCTGCGCTCTGATCTTCGCCGCCGGGAGTTGCAAGAAATATAACCCGGCTAAGGCTCAGTCGCAGCGCGAGGAGTGGATCGCTTCGCTCCACGACTCCATCGCGCAGATAAATAAGATGCGCGCTGAAGACTCCGCCCGTATCATCTCGCTGCGCCAGGATATCGACAATAACATCAAGGAGTTTTCGCAAGTAGCCAATCAACGCGAAGTAGCGCCATATTATATCTTATCATCGGCTAAGGGTGAATATCCCCTCACAGCCACCGGCATTATTGCACGTGTCACCAACGATATGCAATTTGAAGTGATAGCGGCTCTTTCGGGTCAGAAATTCGATGCAATCCGTCTCGCCGCAGGTGGAGATGCATCGCGAAGCGTAACCTCCACCGTGGTGCCTCCCGATCAGGCGCTCAACTACACCTCTGCCGATGGCCTTACCGTAGTGGCATTCTCCGGCGCTCTCAATGCTCCATTAGGAGAATTTGCCGCTGACAACTCTATCGGGCATATCAACGTTGAATATATGATGAACGGCGCGGTGCGCAAGTCGGTGTCTCTTGCCCCCGCAAGAAGGAATTGTATTGCCCGCACCTGGCAATTCACCTCCTCGCGGGCTATGCTCGATAGTCTGGAAGCATTTCAGGTAATCAACGCCCGCAAACTTGAAATCCTCCATATCACCCTCAAGCAACACGAGGGTAATAAGAAGCAGTGATTTTTTCAGCCCCCGATCCTCACCTATTGAATCAATATTTACTCACATATTGAATCAATATTCATTACATAAATTGAATCAGTATTTACTCCATAAAAATTCTACACCAATAAAAAACATACACTTATGACTATCACACCCCAAGACCTTGAGACACTCCGCCAGAGAGGTATTTCTGAAGAAAAACTTAACGCGCAACTCCGTCAACTCTCCGAAGGCTTCCCCTATCTGGCAATCGAAGCGGCAGCCACCCCGGGCCACGGCATCACCGTGCCCTCCGCCGACCTTATCCGTCAGAGCGTGGAGATTTGGGATAAGTATCTATCATCAGGCGCAAAAATCATGAAGATGACTCCCGCCTCAGGCGCGGCTTCGCGTATGTTTAAGGATCTCTTCTCCTTCCTCAACGGCAAGAAAAATACTCCCGACAATGATTTTATAAAGACTTTCTTCAACCGCATTGAAGACTTCGCATTCTATCACATCCTCAATCTTGAGACCCTCACCCTCTACGGACTCAGCATCGACTCACTGATTAATGAGAAGCGCTATAAGGATATCCTCAGCGTTCTGCTCACTACCCCCGGGCTGGGCTACGGACATCTGCCGAAGGCTCTGCTGCAGTTCCACCGTGTGCCCGGAGTGTCTCGCACCCCGCTCGAAGAGCATATCGCCGAGGGGGCGCAATACGCCGTAGGTAAGGATAAGCATCTCCATCTCCATTTCACAGTGAGCGAAGATCATCTGCCACTGGTAGAAGCCAAGATCGAAGAGGTGAAGGCTTATATGGAACATCACTACGGTATTAAACTCGACATCACACTGAGTGTGCAGAAACCTTCTACCGACACGGTGGCAGCCCTCCCCTCAGGCGAACCCTATCGCGAAGACGATAAACTATTCTTCCGTCCCGGTGGCCACGGCGCACTCATCGAGAATCTCAACGATCTCGATGCTGATGTAATCTTCATCAAGAATATCGACAACGTTGTGCCTGATGCCTTGCGCGAATCCACCATCGAATATAAAAAGGTGATCGGCGGAATCCTCGCGGGTACAAAAATGAAAATCGACGGATATTGCCGCCGGCTCAAGGAGGGTCTCCCCTCAGAAGAGGAACGTGAAGAGATGCTTCAGTTCCTGCGCAATGTGCTCTGTGTCACTCACGATGATGCCGACCGGATGAGCCCCGAAGAGGAAGCGGATTATCTCTTCTCGAAATTTAACCGTCCGCTCCGCGTGTGCGGCATGGTGAAGAATGAAGGCGAACCCGGCGGCGGTCCGTTCCTCGCATACAGCCCCGACGGCACCGTACAACCTCAGATTCTTGAATCCACACAGATCGACCCCGATAACAAGGCATCCAAAAAGATGCTCAATGAAGCCACCCACTTCAATCCTGTCGATCTCGTAGTGGCTATCAAGGATTTCGAAGGCAAGAAGTTCAATCTCCCCGACTTTGTGGATCCTGCTACAGGTTTTATATCCGAGAAGAGTCGCGAAGGGGTCACTATCAAAGCCCTCGAACTCCCGGGACTCTGGAACGGAGCCATGTCTGACTGGAACACCATATTTATCGAAGTCCCTGCCGACACTTTCAACCCCGTCAAGACAGTCAACGACCTCCTCCGCCCCGCCCATCAATAATAGGGTACTCACATACTCACATCGCACGTCTACTCCGTAGTGGCCGGCTTCGGAGTCTATATAATTCAAAATTACTGAAGGGATTGTGTCGTAATCAAGATTTACGACACAATCCCTCTATTTTTCATCACTCCTATACCTTTTTTATCCCTCCTTACGCCGTTTTACTTGCGAGGGCAAACCCTTTTTTGTAATTTTGCAGTCGGCAGGGCACGCCCCGATTCATAAGTTCTTTATTTTTTGACACCTTGCCATCATGAAATGACAAAATATATATCACTTATATTAATCTTCCTTGCAGTATGTATCTCATCTTCTGCTCAGGAACTTCATCGACCCAAATCAAAGGCGAAGCCCTCCGAAGCCGTCAACGATACTGCTCCGAAGCCGATAAGGAAATCTACAGCCTGGACTCTATCGCAGCCGCTCGGTGAGCACGTGAAAGCCACTGTAGACACCCTGCAATATAATTATCAGAGGGCATTTATACCCTCGTTTGCCTCGGATGCTTACGCCACTACTGGCACACTCGGCACTGAAGGCATCAATATGATTTTCTTTAATCGCCCGGGTATACCCACATTCTTCTTCGAGCGTTCGCTCGACGCCACCCTCCCTTCGCTAAAGAAATTCAAGTTCTACAACGTTTATACCCCGATGACCCTGCTCTCGTATAATTACGGCGGAAATAAGCAAAACCATGCAGACCGGTTGCACGCCACGTTTGCCGGCAATGTGAACCGCAACATCGGCATCGGAGCGTTCGTAGACTACAACTATTCCAAAGGTGCCTACACACGCCAGGCCACAAAAGGGCTCTCCTTCGGGTTCAGTTTCTATTATAACTCCCACCGCTATGAAGGGCAGGCGCAGTATTATCAATTTAACAACCTGAATCAGGAAAACGGCGGAATCACTGATATCCGCTATATCACCGATCCCGCCGAAGTGCAGGGTGGCGTGGAGAGCGTCGAACCGAAATCAATCCCCGTCAACCTCTCCGCGGCACGCTCCCGACTTTCGGGCAACCGCCTCTTCACTACTCACGCATTCAAAGTGGGTTACTGGACTGAAGAGCAGGTCAACGACACTCTTACGCGCGATGTCTACGTGCCGCTGATGAAATTCGTATATTCTCTCGATTACGAAAACAATCACCACAACTTCACAAACACCAACGTAAATCAGGGGCGAGAATTCTGGAAAAATACTTATCTCTCTGCCGACGGCACAAACGACGACACCCGCTACTGGAGTGTGACCAATACCATAGGAGTCCAACTCCTCGAAGGTTTTAAGAAATGGGCTAAATTCGGTATCTCAGCCTACGCATCACTCCAGACACGCGGCATAACGCAGGCTAATTTCTACACTCCGATCCCTGAACTTCCCACCACACCGGGCGACGGCGCGACATCCGGCGAGGACGAAAATGATAATACCGGCACTGACTCCTCCACCCTTCTGACTCCCCTGCCGGAAGGATTCAAGTGTCCGGAAAAACTGACCCAGAACCGTCTGTCAGTCGGTGGATCTATCTCCAAGCGCGAAGGAGAAATCATCACCTACAATGCCTCCGCCAAATTCGGTATCACCGGAGGCATCGCAGGCGACATCGACTTGAACGGCACCGTAGGGAGCCGATTCAGACTCTTCGGCGATATGGTGGATGTTTCCGCCTACGGTGGATTCTCCAATGTATCTAACTCATATTTCCTCGCCCATTATATCTCAAATCATTTCGCCTGGAATCAATCTCTGGGCAAGACCCGCACCATCAAGGTAGGCGGCAAATTGGTGATTCCCTGGACCCGCACCACAATCTCTGCCGGTGTGCGCAATCTTCAGAATTACGTCTACTTCAACG
Organism: uncultured Porphyromonadaceae bacterium; assembly: GCA_947177015.1. Classification (GTDB taxonomy): domain Bacteria; phylum Bacteroidota; class Bacteroidia; order Bacteroidales; family Muribaculaceae; genus Lepagella. Next base: position 17,278 of record CAMWSV010000004.1, on the reverse strand, counting down.
ACGAATCGATTCCCACACAATATGGCGGCAACGTGCAGGTATTCTCTGCCACTCTCGATCAGAAACTTAAATTCGGTATCTGGAACTGGTATAATACACTCACCTATCAGGTGTCGTCGGATAAGGATGTGATCCCGCTTCCGGCTCTCGCCCTATACTCCAATATGTTTATTGAATTCCGTGCCTTCAGGGTACTCAACCTGCAGATCGGCGTAGACTGCAACTACTATACGCGTTATTACGGCCTCGCCTATCAGCCCGCACTGATGACATTCCACACGCAGCATGACCGCGAAATCGGCAACTATGCCTTCTGCAACGCCTATCTGTCGGCAAAACTCTACAAATGCCGCTTCTACGTGCTCTGGAGCCACGTAAATCAGGGATGGTTCTCAAAAGATTATTTCTCAGTCCCTAACTATCCCCTCAATCCCCGCTGCCTCCAGTTGGGTCTCTGCGTCGACTTTGCCAACTAATCCCGCTTGACTTCCCCAATCGGTAAACAATGCAAGAAGAATGAGGCATGTCCATCTACACCTGCTTCACTCAGTATATGATCAACTCGTTGAAATCAAACGGCAAAGAATTCAAAAATAACTATTTCGTTAATTTTCCAAACTTACTTATTAAAAAGGATGCAATGCCGGATCTTGGCATTGCATCCTTTTTATATCGGGATTCGATGGAATTATTTGATTACACCGAGTTTCTTGCCCACCTTGATGAAGGCGGCGATAGCGCGGTCGAGGTGTTCGCGTTCGTGAGCGGCTGAGAGTTGCACACGGATACGAGCCTGCCCTTTAGGCACTACGGGATAGTAGAAACCGGTGACGTAGATTCCTTCCTTCTGCATCTCGGCGGCAAAGTCCTGCGAGAGTTTGGCATCGTAAAGCATTACGGCGCAGATGGCACTCTGTGTGGGCTTAATGTCGAAGCCGGCTTCAAGCATCTTGTCGCGGAAGTAAGCCACGTTCTCCTTGAGTTTCTTGTTGAGGTCGTCGTTCTCTTTGAGCATCTTGAACATCTCGATGCTGGCGCCTACGATCGAGGGAGCCACTGAGTTGGAGAAGAGATAGGGACGTGAACGCTGGCGGAGCATATCGATCACCTCTTTCGGACCTGTGGTGAATCCGCCCATAGCGCCACCGAAAGCCTTACCCAAGGTGCCGGTGAAGATGTCGATCTTACCGTAGCAGTCAAACTGTTCAGCCACGCCGTGACCTGTCGGACCTACCACACCTGCCGAGTGACTCTCATCCACCATGACGAGGGCACCGTATTTGTCGGCGAGTTCGCAGATCTTATCCATCGGAGCCACGTTGCCGTCCATCGAGAACACACCGTCGGTAGCGATGATCATGTTGCGTGCGCCAGCCTCTTTGGCTTCCTTAAGACAACGCTCCAGATCTTCCATATCTGCGTTCTTATAGCGATAGCGTTTTGCCTTGCATAGACGCACGCCGTCGATGATGGAAGCGTGATTGAGTGAGTCCGAAATGATAGCGTCTTCCTCAGTGAAGAGAGGCTCGAACAAGCCGCCGTTTGCATCGAAGCAGGCTGCGTAGAGGATAGTGTCTTCAGTCTTGAAGTAGTCGCTGATGGCTTTCTCCAACTCTTTGTGAAGGTCCTGTGTGCCGCAGATGAAGCGCACGCTCGACATTCCGTAGCCTCTTTCGTCCATCGCCTTCTTGGCAGCATCTACAAGGCGGCTGCTGTCGGCAAGACCGAGATAGTTGTTGGCGCAGAAGTTTAGTACTTCGCCATCGGTGTTCTCCACACGGATATCCGCACTCTGGGGAGTTGTGATCACACGCTCTGATTTATAGAGACCGGCATCCTTGATCTCCTGAAGTTCTTTAGTAAGTTGTTGTTGAAAGTTGGTATACATCAATTTATGATTTAAGGTTTGTTTGGTTTTTCTATTTTGTATTAATTCCGGGAATAATCTCTTATTTCAAGAGACTATTCCCGAAATCAACCGGATTTTATCTTTGATAGAGGAATCGCTTGATTGAGCGCTTGGGGGTTTTCTCGAATTCCTCGCTCTGCAATTCTATTTCAGAGACCTTACTATAGGCGGGGAGATCTTTATTGAGCGCCGCCAGATTGTCTGCCATGATGCCATCGAGTTGAGCATCATCGATACTCTCCTTATCAAGCAGTTCGCGATCAGGCACCACGAGCGCCACCAATTTACCATGATCATCGATCACGATTGATTCCAATACGTATGGGAGGTTGTTGAGTTTCTGTTCTATCTCCTCGGGATAGATGTTCTGACCCGACGGACCGAGAATCATCGTCTTGGACCTACCGCTGATAGTGAGATAGCCATCGGCATCAATCGTACACATATCGCCGGTGTTCATCCATCCGTCGCCCATCATCACCTCCTCGGTAGCCTCCGGATTGTCGAGATATCCTTGCATCACATTCATACCGCGCACCCAGAGGTCGCCGGGGATATTCTCCGGGTCGGGAGAATTTACCTTCATCTCCATACGGCTCACTATCTGCCCGCAAGTACCCTCTTTTGCTCTCGATGCGGGGGTGTAGGTTATCAGCGGTCCACATTCCGTCATACCGTAACCCACCGTTATGGGGAATCCGATCTTCTTCAGGAATCCTCCTACCTCGGCATTGAGTGCCGCGCCGCCAATGATGATCTCCACTACCTGACCGCCAAACACCTCGATAAGGCTTGCCTTAACCTTGGCATAGAGTTTATCGTCGATAAAGGGGAGATGAGTCAGCAATTTCATCATCGGCTTCTCAAGCATCGGGAACACTTTGCCTTTCACAATCTTTTCGATAATCAGGGGCACTGTGATGATTAGTTTGGGGCGCACCTCTGCAAATGCCGCAATAATGACATTGGGCGACGGCAGACGCGTCAGGAAGTGGCAGTGCATACCCCGGCAGAATGGATGGAGTGTCTCCACCACCATTCCGTAGAGGTGAGCCAGCGGCAGCATATTCACCATTCCGTCGCCGGGATGCAGATAGTCAATATTATCAAGGCAATATCTGATATTACTCCATATCGAACCGTATGGGAGCATCACACCTTTCGACATCCCGGTAGATCCGGATGTATAGTTTATGATAGCCAGTTCGTCGGGCTTATCTTCTACGGCTTCAAAGTCTTTAGCCTCGTAAGCATACGGGAATTTGGCACCGAAACGTTCGTTGAGATTGTTGCGGGTATCTGTCAATTCTTCGCTGCGCGATAGCGGCATACCGAATTCGGCTATATAGATAGCCGCGACTATACCGGGGAGTTCCTTCTCATCAAGTTTTTCCCAGATATTGGCATCCACGAAGAGGAGTTTCGATCCGCTGTGGTTTACGATGTGGTGAATCACTTCCGGCTGGAATTCATGAAGGATGGGGACTGCCACCACGCCTGCCGAGAGACATGCCAGGAAGGTCACCGCCCAGTTTGAGGAGTTCTTGCCACAGAGCGCCACGCGATCACCACGTTTCACTCCGGCTGCCTCAAACATGATCCGGAGTTTTTCGATACATTCCGCCACATCGCGATAACGATAGTTATGACCTCCCATATCACTGAATGCCATGAGATCCCAACTTGCCTTGATCCTATCCTTTATGATTGCATTCAGCGAGTGCGAATTGCGTACATCTTCCTTGATTGATTCTTTCATTCCGTATGGTTTTGAGTCTTTAGAGTTTATCCTTTACCCCTTGTAACACTTAAATCTCCCCTACCCTCTTTATTCTGTCGGGACAATCTCTAACTGCGAATTTAACAAAAAAAAACAAAAACTACAATTATAACAATCATATAACAAAAAAAATGCACAGATTTTTCAATCCTGTGCACTTTTTTATTAATTTTTTCTAATCTCAGGTGAATATCCGGAGATTTTAAAGTAGTTTTAGTTGAGTTTATTAAGTTTATCCTTAGCCTTCTCTTTAGCGTCGGATACTCCTTTATCAACCTTCTCTTCAGTCTTCTTGAGAAGTTTCTCTGCCTTAGACTTTGCCTCCTGAGTGGCATTGTTTACCTTCTCGGTAGCCTCAGCCTTCACAGCCTCGCCAGTAGCCTTCACTGCATCTTTCACTTTGGAAGTAGCCTGCTTGGTAGCGGTCTTGGAAGCAGATACTGCTTCTTTCGCAGCAGACTGAGCCTCTTTGGCAGCAATCTCAGCGTTTTCAGCAGCAGCCTCAACCTGCTCGGCAACTTCTACGATAGTGTCTACACCTTCGGGAGTATTGATAGTGTCTACAGCCGCTTCAACGTCGATAGTTTCTACGATTGAGTCACCTTCTGCACCCTTATTGCCTCCGCAAGCGGTAATACCCATAGCGAGAGCGGCAACGCCGGCGAAATAAAGTACTTTCTTCATGATTTCCAAAAAATTTATTGTTATAATTGTTTAATCTCTTACTTTACAGATTTGTAAAGAGCCTTGGCGTCGTGGTGGATAGTAGCGTCTACGAGACCTGCCTTAGTGTGGCTTACGGGTTCATAAGTTACAGTCCAGATGTCTTCATCTCCATCATATTCTACGATTGCAGATTCAGAAGCGTTAGCCACTGACGTGGCGTTTACGTAAAGCACGCCTTCACCATCGTAATTCTCGATCTTAGTGTAGTACTGCTTAAGGTAGCCGTTGAAGTCGTACTCATCAAACTGAGCGTCAGTGAAGTACATTGCGCTGCCTGCAAGACCGTTATTACGGAAGATGAAGCCATACCAGGGATACGCTTCGGCGGGCTGAGTGTACATGAGGTTACCGTCGGCAGTTTCAGTCAGAAGCACCCACTCAGCGGGAACGTTTGCCTGCACCTGTGCCACTGTTGCTCCCCAAGTAGTGATAGTGCTGAAATATGTGTTGGTGGGATATACAGTCACTGTGCAGCGAGCGGTAGAACCGTCTTTAGTGGCTGTGATGATTGCTGTGCCTACGTGTTCGGTTGTGATTTCACCCTTGTCGTTAACTTTTGCCACATACTCGTTAGAGGAACCCCAGTTTACATTCTTTTCAGAAGCCTTAAGAGTTGCAGTCTGACCATAGTCAAGAGTGATGTTGGTCTGATCGAGAGAGATTGATGTTTCATCATTGTCATCACCACAAGATGCGAACGCCAACGGAAAGGCGAGCGCCATCATAAGAGCAAATTTCTTCATTGTGTTTTAAAGAATTGTTTTTAGTTTATATAAATAATTGTTTTTTTATATTTAATGATTACTATCTCAGTAGGTAAGTTTTCCTAATGTTGGTAACACTGCCACTCCTCATATTGTTTAAAAGGAGCGTGCAAAATTACTAATTTTTTTTAAATTTTTGCTCCTTCCCGATTTTTCCCTTCAATTTCATTTACTTCTCCCCTTTGTTACGAAAAATAAACCGCGAAGTCAATTGGAAACTGACTTCGCGGTTGCATTTTTATTCAGTCGCGCACTTCAGGAATTTGTATTGCCCGAAATCGCCGCAGTGGATGGGTCTGTGTGGATTATTTCACCTCCACGGCTTCAACGTCTACGATTGATTCGGGAGCGTCTGTGATCTGGAGTTCGGCGAGTTCGTCTTTATTGGCTACAACCAGACGGTTGTATTCACGGAGACCCGTACCTGCCGGAATCAGGTGACCGCAGATTACGTTCTCCTTCATACCTTCGAGATAGTCAGTCTTACCGTTGATGGCTGCCTCGTTGAGCACCTTGGTAGTCTCCTGGAATGATGCGGCAGACATGAAACTTGAAGTCTGGAGAGCCGCACGTGTGATACCCTGGAGAATCTGCTCTGATGTAGCGGGCATAGCGTCACGCACCACCATCGGACGAAGATCCTTACGCTTCAAGGCAGAGTTTTCATCACGGAGTTTGCGCTGAGTGATGATCTGACCTGCAAGGTAAGTCTCTGAGTCACCCGGATCGATGATATATTTCTTACCCCAGATATTATCGTTCTCTTCCATGAATTCGCGTTTGTCGACAACCTGCTGCTCCAGGAATTTTGTATCACCCGGATCAAGGATATTAACCTTACGCATCATCTGGCGGACGATTACTTCGAAGTGCTTGTCATTAATCTTCACACCCTGCATACGGTATACGTCCTGAACCTCATTCACGATGTATTCCTGCACCGCAGTCGGACCCATGATGTTGAGGATATCGCTCGGAGTCACCGCGCCGTCAGACAACGGAGTGCCTGCACGTACATAATCATCCTGCTGCACGAGGAGTTGGCGAGTAAGGGGCACGAGATATTTCTTCTCTTCGCCGAGTTTCGAGGTGACGATAACTTCACGGTTACCACGTTTGAGTTTACCGAAGGTGACAACACCGTCGATTTCGCTGACAACCGCAGGGTTGCTCGGGTTACGCGCTTCGAAAAGTTCGGTAACACGCGGCAGACCACCGGTGATATCACCTGCAGAACCTGCTGCGCGGGGGATCTTCACGAATACTTTACCCGGAGTGAGTTCATCGCCCTCATTCACCATGAGGTGAGCGCCTACAGGGAGTGAATATGTGCGGATCACATCGCCATCCTTGCCTACGAGGCGGATCTCAGGCACTTTTGTACGGTCTTTGGATTCGATGATGATCTTCTCCTGGAGTGAAGTACCTTCGGCTGATTCCACACGATAAGTCACACCTTCGATAAGATTATCGAATACTGCGCGACCGCCTTCTTCAGCAACGATTACTGCGTTGAAGGGGTCCCATTCGCAGATCATATCGCCATCCTTGACTTCGGCTCCATCCTTGAAATAAAGTTTAGAACCGTAGGGGATATTCGCTGTAGTGAGCACAATCTTGGATTTAGGCTCTACGATACGCATTTCAGCCATACGGCCTACTACGATATCATTGCCCTCAGCATCCTTAACTGTGCGCAATTCATCAATTTCAAGTTTACCGTTGTGGCGTGCTGTGACATCCTTAACGGCGGCAACGTTACCTGCCACACCACCGACGTGGAACGTACGGAGTGTCAACTGAGTACCCGGCTCACCGATAGATTGCGCCGCGATTACACCTACAGCCTCACCCTTCTGCACCATGCGGTGAGTAGAGAGGTTGCGGCCATAGCACTTGGCACATACACCCTTCTTGGATTCGCAGGTGAGTACCGAACGGATCTCAACTGCTTCGATGGGACTCTTCTCGATCTTCTCGCAGGCAGCCTCTGTGATTTCCTCACCGGCGCGAACGATAATCTCCTGAGTGTAGGGGTCCACCACGTCATGCACTGATACTCTGCCGAGGATTCGCTCGCTGAGGCTTGCCACAACTTCCTCGTTGTTCTTGATCTCCTTGCATACGAGGCCACGGAGTGTGCCGCAGTCCTCTTCGTGGATGATGACGTCGTGAGCAACGTCTACAAGACGACGTGTCAGATATCCGGCGTCGGCTGTCTTCAACGCGGTATCCGCAAGACCCTTACGCGCACCGTGAGTGGAGATAAAGTACTCCAACACCGACAGACCCTCCTTAAAGTTTGCAAGAATCGGGTTCTCAATGATCTGACCACCCTCGGCACCTGCCTTCTGCGGTTTTGCCATAAGACCACGCATACCCGACAACTGACGGATCTGGTCTTTAGAACCACGGGCACCTGAGTCAAGCATCATATATACTGAGTTGAAGCCCTGCTGGTCTTCCTGCATCTGCTTCATCAGAGTGTCGGCGAGACGCTTGTTGACATTGGTCCAAACGTCGATCACCTGATTGTAACGGTCCTGAGCGGTGATGAAACCCATCTGGTAGTTGTTCATGATTTCTTCTACCTGAGCATGACCTTCTGCCACGTATTCCTCTTTCTCCTTCGGGATGATGACGTCGCCGAGGTTAAAACTCAACCCTCCGCGGAATGCCATGCGGTAACCGAGGTTCTTGATATCATCGAGGAACTGAGCCGAACGAGTCACACCGCAAGCCTTGATCACGTCGGAGATGATGGTGCGCAGAGACTTCTTGGATATAATCTCATTTACGTAGCCGATCTCCTTGGGCACGTACTGATTGAAGAGTACGCGGCCTACAGATGTATTCTCCTTGAGCACCTTGACGGGATGTCCGTTTTCGTCGATATCATCTACATATACCGATACGGGAGCGTGAAGCGAAACCTTACCTTCATTGTAGGCGATTTCAGCCTCTTCCGGACCGTAGAATACGGTGCCTTCGCCCTTAGTGCCCTTACGGAGTTTGGTGATATAATACAGACCGAGCACCATATCCTGAGAAGGCACGGTGATAGGCGCACCGTTTGCAGGGTTAAGAATGTTGTGCGCACCGAGCATCAGCATCTGAGCCTCAAGGATAGCCTCATTGCCGAGCGGAAGGTGCACCGCCATCTGGTCACCGTCGAAGTCGGCGTTGAACGCCGTACATGCCAACGGGTGCAACTGGATTGCCTTACCCTCGATCATCTTGGGCTGGAACGCCTGAATACCGAGACGGTGAAGTGTCGGAGCACGGTTGAGAAGTACCGGGTGACCCTTCATGACGTGTTCGAGGATATCCCATACCACGGGTTCCTTACGGTCTACGATCTTCTTTGCGCTCTTCACGGTCTTAACAATACCGCGCTCTATTAGTTTACGGATCACGAAAGGCTTGTACAATTCTGCAGCCATGAGTTTCGGGATACCGCATTCATGCATCTTGAGTTCCGGACCTACTACGATTACCGAACGCGCTGAGTAGTCGACACGCTTACCGAGAAGATTCTGACGGAAACGTCCGGCTTTACCTTTCAGAGAATCGGAAAGCGACTTCAGCGGACGGTTTACATCGCTCTTCACGGCAGAAGACTTACGGCTGTTGTCGAGCAGTGAGTCCACAGCCTCCTGGAGAAGACGCTTCTCGTTGCGGAGAATCACTTCGGGAGCCTGAATGTCGATAAGACGTTTCAGACGGTTATTACGTATGATTACGCGGCGATAGAGGTCATTGAGGTCGGAAGTAGCGAATCTGCCGCCATCCAGAGGCACGAGCGGACGCAATTCCGGCGGAATAACCGGCACAGCCTTCAGGATCATCCATTCGGGCTTGTTGCGGTCTGCGGATGCAAGGAATGAATTTACTACCTGCAGACGCTTCAGAGCCTCAGTCTTGCGTTGCTGAGATCCATCGGTATTGGCGATTTCACGCAGGTTGGCAGCCAGTTTCTTGAGGTCGATATCCTTAAGGAGATCATAGATAGCCTCAGCACCCATCTTGGCAACGAACTTGTTGGGATCGTTATCGTCAAGAAGGTCATTATCCTTAGGCAGACGATCTACGATATCCATGTACTCTTCCTCCGTGAGGAGGTCGAGTTTCTGGAGGGGTACTTCCTTACCCTTAGCATCCTTGATCATCACGTTGCCCGGGTTGAGCACTACGTAACGCTCGTAATAGATCACCGCATCGAGTTTCTTCGAGGGGAGACCGAGCAGATAACCGATCTTATTGGGAAGCGAACGGAAATACCAGATATGCGCCACCTGCACCACGAGTTCGATGTGGCCCATGCGCTCACGACGCACCTTCTTCTCGGTAACTTCCACACCGCAACGGTCGCAGACGATACCTTTGTAGCGGATACGCTTATATTTGCCGCAATGACATTCATAATCCTTCACCGGACCGAAAATCTTTTCGCAGAACAGACCGTCGCGCTCGGGCTTATACGTACGATAGTTGATCGTCTCCGGCTTAAGCACCTCGCCGCTTGACTTCTCCTTGATTTCTTCGGGAGAAGCAAGACCGATGGTGATTTTTGTGAAATTGCTCTTTATTTTATTGTCTCTTCTAAAAGCCATATTTGAATCTTGATTTTTGAAGCCTCTCTCCGGAGTATCTTCCTCCGGAGAGCGCTTCATGAAATTTTAATCTTGTCTGATTAAGACTTCGCTTATATATAGCGTTTGCCTGAAAAGGTACGGATTAATCCAGAGTTATGCTGAGACCCAGACCGCGAAGTTCGTGCAGAAGCACATTGAGAGATTCGGGGATACCGGGATTAGGCATTGCATCACCCTTGACGATAGCCTCGTATGCCTTGCTACGGCCTACTACATCGTCACTCTTGATAGTAAGGATCTCCTGCAGGATGTGGCTGGCGCCGAACGCTTCGAGCGCCCAAACCTCCATCTCACCGAAACGCTGACCACCGAACTGGGCTTTACCGCCGAGAGGCTGCTGAGTAATCAGTGAGTAAGGACCGATAGAACGCGCGTGCATCTTATCCTCAACCATGTGACCCAGTTTAAGCATATAGATCACACCTACTGTAGCAGGCTGGTCAAAGCGATCGCCGGTGCCTCCGTCATAGAGGTAGGTCTTACCGAAGCGAGGCACACCTGCCTTGTCTGTCCATGCATTGATATCATCAAGCGAGGCACCGTCGAAAATCGGAGTAGCGAACTTCTCGCCCAACTCGCGACCTGCCCATCCGAGTACAGTCTCGAAAATCTGACCCAGGTTCATTCGTGAAGGCACACCCAGCGGGTTCAACACGATATCTACAGGAGTGCCATCCTCAAGGAAGGGCATATCCTCCTGGCGAACAACGCGCGATACGATACCCTTGTTACCGTGACGACCTGCCATCTTGTCACCTACACCGATCTTACGCTTCTTGGCAATATATACCTTCGCCATCTGCATGATGCCGGAGGGTAGTTCGTCGCCGATGGTGATATCGAATTTCTTGCGACGCAATTCGCTGTCGATCTCTTTAGATTTACGCAGATAATTGGTGATCAACTGTGAAATCATCTTATTGATGCGCTCATCGGCAGTCCAGCCAGAGAGATTTACTGTTTCGAAATCGATCGTAGCGAAAGCCACGTCATCGAATCTCTCACCCTTAGCCACGATGTCGGCTCCGATAAAGTCCTTGACGCCCTCAGACTTCATACCCTTAAGCAGGGTAGAGAGTTTGTTGACGAGAAGAGCCATAAGTTCGCTCTGCTTCTCCTCGTACTCTTCATCGAGCATCGGGAGTTGGGCATTCGCACTCTTTTTCGAACTTTTCTTCTTTATGGCACGTGAGAAAAGGTTCGTTCCGATTACCACACCCTTCAGCGACGGAGTAGCCTTCAGCGAAGCATCCTTCACATCGCCTGCCTTATCACCGAAGATGGCACGCAGAAGTTTTTCTTCCGGAGTGGGATCAGATTCACCCTTAGGTGTGATCTTACCGATCATGATGTCGCCCGGCACCACGTGAGCGCCTACTCGGATAATACCTCTTTCGTCGAGATCCTTAGTGGCTTCCTCGCTCACATTAGGGATGTCGGAGGTCAACTCCTCCATACCGCGCTTTGTCTCGCGCACTTCGAGAGTATATTCGTCAACGTGAACTGAAGTCAGGATATCCTCCTTGACCATTCTCTCGTTGAGCACGATAGCATCCTCATAATTGTAACCCTTCCAGGGCATGAACGCCACTTTAAGGTTGCGACCGAGCGCCAATTCACCCTTCTCGGTAGAATAACCTTCGGTGAGGATGTCATCTTTCTCCACACGCTGGCCTACATTGCATATAGGACGCAGGTCGATAGTAGTGCCCTGGTTGGTGCGGCGGAACTTAGGTATATGATATTCCTTAACGGCAGGTTCGAAACTTACGAATTCTTCATCTTCGGTTCTGTCGTAACGGATACGTATTACTGTAGCGTCAACATACTCGATTACACCGCTCCCCTCAGCCATGATCTGAGTGCGTGAATCGCGGATCAACTGCCCCTCGATGCCTGTGCCCACGATCGGAGCCTCACTGCGCAAGAGAGGCACTGCCTGACGCATCATGTTAGATCCCATCAACGCACGGTTAGCGTCATCATGTTCGAGGAAAGGAATCAGAGATGCAGCGATTGATGCAATCTGGATCGGAGCCACATCCATGAGTTCTACCTCGCCGGGAGCCACAATCGGGAAGTCCGCATCGAGACGCGCCTTAATCCTCTGATTGATGAATGTGCCGTCGTCATTAACGGGAGCATTACCCTGCGCGATCATCTTGCCCTCCTCAATTTCGGCGGTGAGATAAACCACGTCATTATTATCAAGATCTACCTTACCGTTCTCTACCTTGCGATAGGGAGTCTCGATAAAGCCGAGTGAATTGATCTTAGCGTATACGCAAAGTGAAGATATCAGACCGATGTTCGGACCTTCAGGTGTCTCGATAGGACAAAGACGACCATAGTGAGTATAGTGCACGTCTCGAACCTCGAAGCCCGCGCGCTCACGCGAGAGACCGCCGGGGCCGAGAGCCGACATACGACGCTTGTGAGTGATCTCAGCCAACGGGTTGGTCTGATCCATGAACTGTGACAATGCGTTGGTGCCGAAGAATGTGTTGATCACACTCGAAATAGTCTTGGCATTGATAAGATCAATCGGAGTGAACACCTCATTATCACGCACATTCATGCGCTCGCGGATAGTACGGGCCATACGCGACAGGCCTACCCCGAACTGATTGTATAGTTGCTCCCCGACGGTGCGCACACGGCGGTTTGACAAGTGGTCGATATCATCGACCTCACTCTTGGAGTTGATCAGACCGATGAGATATTTAATGATCGACACAATATCTTCACGAGTCAAAACCTTCACATCCTCCGGGATATTGAGATCGAGTTTCTTGTTGATACGATAGCGACCCACTTCACCCAAGTCATAACGCTTGTCAGAGAAGAAAAGGTTCTGGATCACCTCGCGAGCCGACATCTCATCCGGAGCCTCCGCATTACGGAGTTGACGATAGATGTAGAGCACTGCCTCAGTCTCATTGTTGGCAGGATCCTTCTGCAGGGTATTGAAGATAATATTATAATCGTTGGCAGAGACATTCTCCTTTTCGAGAATAATAGTCTTGGTCTTGCTTGCCACGATAGCGGAGATCATATCCTCAGTGAGTTCGCTGCCACGCTCCACGATAATCTCCGTGCGTACGAGCGACTCCATTTCACCGGTATCCGGATCCACGATATCCTCCTGCCATGTATTGAGCACACGCGCAGCAAGTTTTCTGCCTACGTATTTTTTCAGATTTGATTCTGTAGCCTCCACTTCCTCGGCGAGATCGAATATCTGCAGGATATCCTTATCCGACTCAAGCCCGATAGCGCGCAGAAGAGTAGTCACGGGGAGTTTCTTCTTACGGTCAATGTAGGCATACATACAGTTATTGATGTCTGTAGCGAACTCGATCCAACTTCCGCGGAAGGGAATGATACGAGCGGAATAAAGTTTCGTACCGTTGGCATGAACGCTCTGACCGAAAAATACACCCGGCGAACGGTGCAACTGAGATACCACGACACGCTCGGCACCATTGATGATGAAAGTGCCCTGATCAGTCATATATGGGATCGGACCGAGATATACGTCCTGAATAGTCGTATCGAAATCCTCATGGTCGGGGTCTGTGCAGTAGAGTTTCAGTTTAGCCTTAAGTGGCACACTGTATGTGAGACCTCTGCGGAGACACTCCTCGATGGAATATCTCGGGGGGTCGATATAATAATCAAGAAACTCAAGCACAAAATTATTGCGTGTATCCGCGATGGGGAAATTCTCTGCAAATACTTTATAGAGTCCCTCGTTCTTACGATTCTCCGGGGGTGTGTCGAGTTGCAGGAAATCGCGAAACGACTTCAACTGCACATCAAGGAAATCCGGGAAAGGGAGCGGGTTTTTGACAGATGCAAAATTTACACGCGGTTTTTCGGTTAAATTTACAGACATTTGGGTTAGAATTATTATTGATTCTATATGCCGATTATTGCCACTCGACTAATTAAAAGATAAATTTTCAGCAGTAGCCGAGATGTATGAATTCCGTCTGAGATGACAAAACCGGTCCTCTATGGCTTTATTGACACAACAATATCCGTGCCTGCTATTGTTATCGAAGGTTAAATAAATAAATCAAATATTTAAAATCGATATCTGTTGGAGTCACGAATAAAACTGTGTTTCTTTGATGGGCCACCTCCCTGACGCACACTCCCAAATGGGGAGCCGCATAAGAAAGATTACCTGAGGGAGAAGAATTTTGAGGAGACCATTTACGAATATTAATATGAATAATATAAGATATAATTAATATATCAGAAAATTAACATGAATAATATCCGATAATATTCAATATATCCGAATACCCTACTAAAGATATACAGGATATATTATATGAGAAAAAAGGTTAAGAATCCCACGCGGGAAAACCCGCGGGGATCTTAACCAAATTTCTTGGGCGAAAGGTTATATTATTTGAGTTCAACCTCAGCGCCAGCCTCTTCGAGTTGCTTCTTGAGACCTTCAGCGTCAGCCTTGGGAAGACCTTCCTTGATGTTGCTGGGAGCGTTATCAACGAGTTCTTTTGCTTCCTTAAGACCGAGACCGGTGAGTTCCTTAACGAGTTTAACTACAGCGAGTTTGCTTGCACCAGCGGCTTTGAGGACTACGTCGAATTCAGACTTTTCCTCAGCGGCTGCAGCGCCTGCTGCGGGACCTGCTGCAACTGCTACTGCAGCAGCGGCGGGTTCGATGCCATATTCTTCCTTCAAAATCTGAGCAAGTTCGTTTACTTCCTTTACGGTCAAGTTAACAAGCTGTTCTGCAAATGCTTTCAAATCTGCCATTGTTGTATAGTTTTTTACGTTTTTTTAAATGATGAGTTTTACTTGTTGGAGAGTGTCTCCAGGATGCCATGCAATTTTGTAGCACCACTCTGAAGGCCACTGATGACGTTCTTCGCCGGGCTCTGAAGAAGAGCGATAACGTCGGCGATGAGTTCTGCCTTGGACTTGATATTGGAAAGGGTCTCCAACGATTCCTCACCAATGTAGCATGTTTCTTCTACGTAAGCGCCCTTGAGCATCGGGAGTGTATCCTTCTTATCGCGGAACTTCTTGAGAAGTTTAGCAGGAGCATTACCAACGTTGCTAAGAAGGAGTGTAGTCTCTCCGTGAAGGAGGTCGTAGAGTTCGGAATAATCTGTAGCGCTCTGCTCAAATGCTTTCTTAAGAAGAGTATTCTTAACGCAAAGCATCTTGATGTCTTCCTTGAAGCACGCTCTGCGGAGAGCGCTTGTCTTCTCGGCATCGAGGCCTGCAGTCTGTACGAGGTATACGCAAGAGTATTCATCGAGCGTATTACCGATCATATCTATGATAAGTGATTTATCTTCCTTTTTCATGTCGTTGCTTTCGGTTTAGGATTGATTATTCCGCCACTGACTTAGTGTCAACTTTGACACCAGGGCTCATGGTGCTTGAAAGATAAATGCTCTTAATATATGTGCCCTTGGCTGTAGCAGGTTTCAACTTCAAAAGAGTGTTGATGAATTCCTTGGCATTTTCGCGCATCTGCTCGGGAGTGAATGATACTTTACCGATTGAAGCGTGTACAATACCGGTCTTATCAACCTTAAAGTCGATCTTACCTTGTTTTACTTCCTTTACTGCCTTGGCAACGTCCATTGTCACTGTGCCGCTCTTAGGGTTAGGCATCAATCCACGGGGACCGAGAATACGACCCAACGGACCGAGTTTACCCATTACTGAAGGCTGCGTGATGATTACGTCTACGTCGGTCCAGCCACCTTTTATCTTTTCGAGATACTCGTCAAGACCAACATAGTCTGCACCTGCTTCCTTGGCTGCCGCCTCAGCATCGGGGTTACAGAGTACGAGTACACGTACCTGCTTGCCTGTGCCGTGAGGAAGTGATACTACGCCGCGCACCATCTGGTCAGCCTTACGGGGATCCACGCCGAGACGAACATCGATATCGAAAGAAGAATCAAACTTGGTAAAAGTTATCTCCTTTACTTTCTCTGCTGCCTCTGTAAGCGTGTATGCCTTCCCCGCTTCAATCTTTGACAATGCTAACTTTTGATTCTTTGTAAGTTTTCCCATTGTAATTGAAGTTTATTAATTATTTTCAGGGAATGCCCCTTTTACGGTGATACCCATGCTTCTGGCTGTGCCGGCAACCATGCGCATTGCCGCGTCTAAAGTAAAACAGTTCAAATCAGGCATCTTGTCTTCTGCAATAGTCTTTACCTGCTCCCAGGTGATCTCAGCAACTTTGTTACGGTTGGGCTGAGCAGAACCGCTTTTGAGTTTGGCAACTTCCTTGAGTTGCACCGCTACCGGCGGAGTCTTTACGATAAAGTCGAAACTCTTGTCCGAGTAGTAAGTGATTACTACAGGGAGCACCTTTCCGGCCTTATCCTGAGTGCGGGCATTGAATTGCTTGCAAAATTCCATGATGTTGATTCCCTTCGAACCCAATGCAGGTCCTACCGGAGGCGAGGGATTGGCCGCACCGCCTTTAATCTGCAATTTGATCTGTCCAGCAATTTCTTTAGCCATTGTTCTGATTTTTAATTTGATTTTGCGAAAATGAATCCAATCTCAATTTGTGTAAGTAAGGGAGCGTAACATCATCCCTAACTTCGCATGAAAAGCCGACAATCCGAATTAATCTAGATTGCCGTATTTCACTAAATTAAAATCTTATTCCTTCTCGACTTGAGAATAATCCAACTCGAGTTCTGTGCCACGGCCAAAAATCTTGACCTCCACTTTCAGTTTGCGCTTCTCGGTATTGACTTCACAGATAGTTCCGGAGAAGTCCTGGAACGGACCGGTCATTACCTTGACAGACTCACCTACCGTATATTCGGCGAGAGCCTCGTCAACGGGCTGCTGCATATCATCAGCACGTCCCATCATGCGCATCACCTCTGCCTCGCGAAGCACCTCAGGTTTAGCACCCTTAGCGCGTCCGCGCAAAAAATCAATGACATTAGTTGTGTTACGAAGTTCATACTCTACTTCACCGGTGAGACGTGCCTGAATAAACACATAGCCGGAATAGAGCACACGCTCCTTCACAACCTTCTTGCCATTGCGAGTGGTAAGAACCTTCTCGGTAGGTATCAATACCTGTGAAACATAACGGCCAAGATTGCTGTTCTTGATCTGAGCATCCAATATCTCTTTCACCTTAGCCTCTTTGCCGGAAATGGCACGCAAAACGTACCATTCATTAGTTGCTCCTGACATTAATATCTACTTTTAAGAAGATTATAAACTGTAAATGAATTGCATCAATAACTCAAAGATCTTGTCTACCGCCCATATAAATACTGCAATGATGATGGAAGCGATCAAAACCAGTACAGAACTGTTGACAAGTTGCTTCTGAGTCGGCCAAGAAACCTTATAGACTAATTCATCATAAGATTCCTTAATATCCTGTATTAATTTCATATTGTTATCT
>CAMWSV010000003.1 GCA_947177015.1 uncultured Porphyromonadaceae bacterium | reverse complement strand
GAGTTGATGGGAATAATCGACGTTAAATCACATACTTCGTAACTCCAATCTCTATTCTTCAGCAAGTGTTGTTTGCTGAAAGGTATGAAAAAAAAGTGTATGATAAAATAAGATATAGATATTTATGGCAATTAATCTGGAAAAAGGTCAGCGTGTGGCTGTAGAACTCCCGAAGTTCACAATCGGTTTGGGTTGGGATACGAATCAATCGAGCACAGGCGAGGACTTCGA
This sequence comes from uncultured Porphyromonadaceae bacterium, assembly GCA_947177015.1. GTDB lineage: Bacteria > Bacteroidota > Bacteroidia > Bacteroidales > Muribaculaceae > Lepagella. The sequence goes on along the minus strand of CAMWSV010000003.1, from coordinate 35,419 downwards.
TCTTGACGCTTCGGCGTTCATTCTGGGGGAGAACGGGAAGATTCTCGCAGATGAATATTTCGTCTTCTACAATAATCTGAAATCGCCCGATAATGCGGTGGAGCACACCGGCGATAACCTCACCGGCGAGGGCGAAGGCGACGACGAGCAGATCAAGATCGACCTCTCGAAGATAGATCCGCGTGCCACGGAGATTACATTCGTGGTGACCATCCATAAGGCAGAAGAGCGCCGCCAGAACTTCGGACAGGTACGCAACGCCTTCATCCGCATCTATAATGCCGACAATGGCGAGGAGATACTCCGCTACGACCTCGATGAAGACTTCTCGATCGAGACAGCAGTGGAATTCGGCAGACTCTATAAGCGCAACGGCCAATGGAAGTTTGAGGCTATCGGCACCGGACAGAAAGCAGGTCTCGCTGAATATCTCAACAAGTATAATTAATACTCAACACTAAATTTTCAGTACTCTAAAAAACGATAATATAATTATGGCAATACGTCTTGAAAAAGGGCAACGCATCAATCTTGAGAAGAATAACGGCTCCAAACTCACTGAATTCTGTGTGGGCTGCAACTGGGGCGCAATCGTATCGAGCGGCTTTCTTGGTATCGGCAAATCGGTGCAGGATGTGGATCTTGACCTCTCATGCGTGATGCTTGATGCAGCAGGCAATCTCTGCGACCATATTTATTCACCCCTCTATAAACGCGAATTCCTGGCGCGTTACGGCATGCCGGCAGGCAAGGTAGACTCAGTGGATTTTGCGTTGCATCACAGCGGCGACGACCTGAAAGGCGATCAGGCAGGCGATGACGGACTCGACAACGAAATCATCACCGTAGACCTTAACCGCGTCAGTCCCAACGTAGATCAGATTTTCTTCTTCCTCAACAACTGCGGTGGCGAAGACTTCTCGCAGATCCCCTACGCTTCGATCAGAATGTATGAGGGTACACCTACACGCGTGAAGGAAGTGTTTGCATCCTATGACGTAGCGGCAGAACCCAAATATAAGGGGATGAAGGCTCTGATAATGGGCAAACTCTACCGTCGCAACGGCGAATGGAAATTCTCAGCAATCGGCGACGCATATCCCGATGCCAATCTCTGCGAAACTATCCGCCGGATTGTGACAAATTATGCTCACTAATCCCCTTCGTCGGTGAATTGGATAATGATGAGATCTAATTTTAGTATTGAATCAAAAGTACATATATATAGATCTCCAATACTTCCAATTCCCTCCAATTACTCAGATTCACTCCAATAATTCCAATAAAAAAGATGAGAAGACTCCCCGTATATCTCCTTTTGGACTGCTCGGGTTCGATGTATGGCGAACCGATCGAGGCAGTTAAGAATGGAGTTCAGGTATTGGTTTCCACCCTGCGTCAGGATCCCTACGCACTTGAGACCGCCTACCTAAGTATAATTACTTTCGACAGCACCGCGCAGCAGGTGACTCCGCTTACCGAACTCTCTGCATTCCAGCAGCCCAACATCCAGGCAAGCGGATGCACGGCTCTCGGCGAGGCTCTCGCCCTGCTGGCACATAAGGCTGACCAGGAGGTGACAAAGACCACCGTAGATCAGAAAGGTGACTGGAAACCCCTCGTATTTATCATGACCGACGGCGAACCTACCGACGACCTGAATAAGGGTCTGGCTGAGTTTAAGAAGCGCAAATGGGGCATGGTGGTGGCTTGTGCGGCAGGTGCCGGCGCCAACACCGACACTCTGAAGAAAATCACCGAATGTGTGGTATCGCTCGACACAGCCGACAGCGCCACAATCAAGGCATTCTTCAAGTGGGTATCCGCCTCTGTAAGTTCGGGCAGCATGAAAGTGGAGGAGACCGGTGCCGAAGCCACTTCGCTCAGCGAACTCCCGCCACCCCCGCCTGAAGTAAATATCGTGGTATAAAAGCCCGCATATCACTCATCCCCCTCTCCGTATGAGAAAATATGCAGAATCAGATTAATTTCTGTCTTGCCCCCTCATCTGCCTTCACGGCGGGGGAGGGGTAAGACGGAAATCTTAACAAATACAGTAATAAAGAATGAGACGTCTCCCAGTATACCTACTTATCGACACATCCGGATCGATGCGAGGCGAACCGATAGAATCGGTCAAGGTGGGGCTTGAATCTATGCTTTCGAGCCTGCGTCAGGATCCGTTTGCATTGGAATCCGTGAATATAAGTATCATCACGTTTGATCGCGAGGTGAAGCAGATACTCCCCCTCACACCGCTCGACGAACTCCAACTGCCGGAAATCACTACACCCGAGAGTGGACCCACTCATACGGGGCAGGCACTGAAACTGCTCTGCGAACAGATTGATACGGAGGTGCGCCTGAGCACACCCGACCAGAAAGGTGACTGGATGCCGCTGCTGTTTCTGATGACGGATGGCAAGCCCTCAGATATCCAACTCTATAAGGAGATGATTCCGGAGATTAAAAAGCGTCATTTCGCCGGCATCATAGCCTGCGCGGCAGGTATGAGCGCAAAGATCGAACCGCTGAAAGAACTCACCGACGAAGTGTACTCGCTCGATACGGTAGACAGCACCGCCTTCAAGAAATTCTTCAAATGGGTATCTGACTCTATCGGCGTGGGCAACCGCAGTATCGGTGCCACTGACAACCTCGTGCTTCCGCCACCTCCTGCCGAGGTCAATGTGATTGTCTGAATTGATGCATCGATGAGGAGTCAGTCATGGAAAAGAGTATTAATCGCAGATATAAGCAGATATAAGTAGATATAAGGAGAAAAAGAAAGAATGGATTGCAAACTTGTAGGTCAATTTGTGCAGCATTTGGAGGTGACGCTCCAGCCCGGCGAGGACTTCTATGCAGAGAAGGGCGCGGTGATATATCTTGAGGCGGGAGTAGAGAAGGAACTCGCCTTTAACGGCTCCGGGCTGCGCCGCATATTGGGCGCGAAACTCTCGGGGGAATCCCTATTCATCATCAGGCTCTATAATGTGGCGGGGGTGCCTCGCAAATTAGTTATCGGCAGCCGGTTCGGGTTGCTTCCGATCAAACTCAACGGCGACACCATGATATGCCACTCCGGAGTATATGTGGGCTCCAATAACCGGGTCAACGTCACCACGAAACTCTCGATTTCCGGTATGGTGGGTGGCATGGGTCTGTTTCTGCAGAAGATTCAGGGTGTGTCTACCGTATTCCTCGACACTACGGGTACACCCATCGTGATCAGTCTGCGTCCCGGCGAGTCGATAGAGATCGACGAAAACCACATCATAGCCCTGCTCAATATCACGGAGCAGCAGATGCAATCCAACTGGTCGCTCGGTAATCTTATCGGCGGCGAGGGATTGAGCATGATGAGGGTGACAGGTCCCGGCACGGTGTATCTTTCGCCGGGCAAATTCGATATGTATTCTCCGATTCAAAAATAAAAACTCCGAAAATTAACCCAAGGTCAGGAATAAAGACCGTGTGCAGAAATAAAATCCGGAGCGCATGGCGGGTAAGACATTTAAAATGGCAAACGATTACGACTCCACACAGACCGACATACCGATTGTGGCTCCCGTAGCATCCACCAGGCAGGATGTGCTTGACTATCTGGCATCGCGTCCGAAGGGGATCACCTTCATACACGGCAAGGCAGGCTGCGGCAAGACATATCTGATCAAGCAACTTGAGGCTTCCGACCGTGGATGCCAGGTGCTCGCCCCCACCAATCTCGCCGCCGGGCTCTATAAGCGCGGACGCACCATCCACTCCTTCTTCTGGCGCGGATTCGACGGGCTTGACGAAGGGATTCAGGACACCGGCAACATCACACCCGCCAAGGTGAGCAATATGGGGTTTGAGTTGGGAGCCGTGACGATGATTGTGATAGATGAGATCTCGATGGTGCGTGCAGACACCTTCGAGATGATGCATCAGTTGTGCAAGCGTGCCAAAGGTAACGACGAACCCTTCGGCGGCATCCCTGTAGTTGTGGTCGGCGACCTCTTCCAACTCCCGCCGGTGGTGAGCGATGAAGCCATCCATAACTATCTGCTCAACGAATACGGCGGCATCTATTTCTTTGACAGTCATATCATCAAGAATAATCCCGACAAGATAAAACTCTTCGAACTCACCACCTCCTATCGCCAGCAGAACGATCCCGAATTCGTAAAACTCCTCGACGCTTTCCGGCAGCCGCTCTCGCCGGAACGCAAGGTGGAACTCATCGAGGCGCTCAACACAAGAGTCACCCGCAATCTGCCCGATGATGCCGTGTATATCGCCTCATCCAACGAAGAGGTGAGCCACATAAACACCGAGAAACTCGATGCCCTCCCCGGCGACGTGGAGCAGATAGAAGCCGAGTATAAGATCAGGCTCAAGGATAAGAGCGGCTATGTGGAGGTGAGTCACAACCAACTCCCCTGCAAGGAGGATATCGAACCTATCGTGATACCCTCGCAATGCGAAGGGGTGCTCAGTTTCAAGCCCGGAGCAAGGGTGATGCTCACCAAGAGTGCAAAAGTGAACTACAAAAGATATTATTCCAATGGCGAACGCGGCACAATCCGGAGTTTCGACGGCTCCACATTCACCATAGCCCTCGACTCGGGCGCTATAGTGGAGTGTCCGCCCCCCGACGGCAAATACGGCTACCGGCAGAAGATCACAGATCGTTTCGACTTCGAGTATGATGCCAAGAGCCACAAGATAATACGCCTGCAGCCATACATACAGCGCACCACGCAATACCCCATCAAGCCCGCGTATGCCTTCACCATCCATAAATCGCAGGGTCAGACCTACGACAAGGTGATTCTCGACCTCAACAGCCATATCTTCGCCCCCGGTCAACTATACGTGGCGCTGAGCCGTGTGAAGTCTTTGAGCGGACTGTATCTCACAGACAATATCAGTTACAGCGACATCATTTCGGATAATTCCATATTCCTCTTCCTCAACACTATCCGCCTCTTCAACAGCGGTGCTTCCAACCCCGGCAAGCCATCATCGGAATCTGCGCCATCCGGCGCAGTGTCAAACCCCAGATGCGACGATTTCATAAGTTTCGTCCTGAGCAACGAGCATAACGACTCAATGCGCGACTTTCTATGCCATACGCTCGAAAGTTACAAATCAGTGTTCGCCTTGGGCAGAATTGACCTCGCGCTCGCCGAACTGCTAAAGGTGATCGACCTCATAAACGGGAGTTACGTCACCGATCGCTACGAAGATATGCTCGAAATGATGAGGAGCAAATCGCCTACATCAGAAGATTGCCGCTACAATCTTAACGCTATCTTCGAGATATACACCGACGTGATCCGCTCTCCTCGCCGGCAGTTGGCTACCGACAACCGTTACCTCCCTAAAAATTAAAGCAACAACAGAATATGCGTAGACTACCGATTTACTTCCTTGTAGACGTTTCAGAATCAATGGTGGGGGAACCCATCGAGCAGGTGCAGAGCGGAATGCGCACCATCATACAGACACTCCGCGTGGATCCCTACGCTTTGGAGACTGTCTTCGTGTCGATCATCGCCTTCGCCGGCAAGGCTAAAGTGCTCTCGCCGCTCACCGAACTATATAAGTTCTATCCTCCGATATTCCCCATCGGCGGAGGCACCTCGCTCGGCAAGGGGCTGGAAGCCCTCATGGATGATATGGACAGGAATATCCAAAAGACCACTCTCGACACCAAGGGGGACTGGAAACCGATCATATTCCTCTTTACCGACGGTAACCCCACGGATGATTATGCAGCCGCCTTCCGCCGCTGGAATGAGAAATACCGCAGCCACTGCAACCTTGTGGCTATCTCCATCGGCGACAACGTGAATGTGCTCACATTAGCGCAGATCACTGATGAAATCCTGCTGCTTAAGGAGACTGATGCAGAATCATTCAGCAAATTCTTCAAGTGGGTCACCGCTTCGATTCAGACCACGAGTATGTCGGTGAGCGAGCAATATTCCGACGATATCAAACTCGCACCCACATCCGGTATAAATCTTGAGAAGGTGGATGTCCGGGAGTACCCGGCGGCAGCGGCTGCCCCCGACGAGAATTTCGCAGTGCTGCAGGCACGATGCCAGAATACCGGACGCGACTATCTGATAAAATATTCGCGTTGCAACCATAAGGGTGAACTGCTCGAAACTATAGGTCGCTCAGGATTCCGCCTGGTGGGAGCCTATCCTATAGACTCGGCTGAATACGCCGCGATGTCGGCAGGGGAGCAGGTGAAGATTCACAGCACTGAACTCCGCGGAGTCCCCTCATGTCCCTGCTGCGGCAATCAGATAGGAGCCGTGATGTGTGAGTGCGGCAAACTCTTCTGTGTATCGCCCGAGGGGGTGAATAAATGTCCGTGGTGCGGCATGGAGGGTACACTCGGACGCGCCGACGGCGATGGTTTCGATTTATCACGTGGATTAGGTTAAGATATATATGAATAGAGAGCAACGACACATAGCACGCCGGAACGCGGCATCGAAGTTGCACGATGCAGCGGAGATCCTCGAAAATGCCATGCAGAGCGCCGGAATGGCGCGCGGAGAGAAAGAACGCTTTCTCGACTGGGCAGTAGGCACATTATGGAGCCAATTCAAAGAAGAACGTATGAATCAACGAATCGTAATAGAAAACGAAGTGCGTCAGCGCGGAATCCGATTCCCCAACGGCACGGTGAAGAAGGAATATAAGGTATCCTTCGATCTCCCCGTAGATAAAATTTCGGATATCACACTTGACGGAGCCGAGGAACTCGGACTCACCCTGAAGGTGGAATCCGACGGCAGATGCACCCTCAGCGGTCACCCCCTGAAATCAGGCGATTACACCCTCACGCTGCGATATGCCACTGTGGAGGGGGAACCCTGCTCGCAACTTGCCATCCCCGTGGCATTCAACCCCAATCCGCGAGACTTGTGGAAGAATATCCCTACTGACGAAAATATCCCATATTACAAACCCGATAGTGCCACGGAATACATAAAGGTAGAGGCAGGCGCCGAAGGCAAGCCACGCAAGGATATGATAGCCGCCAGCCAGCGCGGACGCAGTCATGCCCAGGAAGGTAAGGCACGCGACGACCACTTCAGTCTTTATCATTGCGATGATTCCGACTGGTATATCATGGCAGTGGCAGACGGAGCCGGGAGCGCCAGGTATTCGCGCAAGGGTTCGGAGGTGGCTTGCAACACAGTCACCGAGCATTGCAAGGCCATGCTTCTCGATAATAAGGAATTCGAAAATACACTCCGTGACTATGTGGAGGATAGGGATAATCAGGAAAAGCGTGCGGCTCTGACACGCAACATTCACGACATACTGCTCAAAGGCGCTAAGAAAGCCCACGACAAGATCAACGAGATTGCCGCCGCCCAGGAGGGGTTGCAACCCAAAGACTTCGCTACCACACTGATGTTTGCGATATGCAAGAAATTTGAATTCGGATGGTTTATCGCATCATTCTGGGTGGGCGACGGCGCAATGTGCCTCTACGATGAGACCACCAAGACTGCCAAACTGCTCGGTGTTCCCGACGAGGGAGAGTTCTCGGGTCAGACCCGCTTCCTGACGATGCCCGCTATATTCCGCACTTCAGATGTGTATAATCGATTGAGAATGACTATCGTGCCCGACTTCACGGCACTCTTCCTGATGAGCGACGGAGTCTCCGACCCTATGTTTGAGACCGACAAGAACCTGAATTCTTACGCCAAATGGGAGGAATTTTACCACAATCTGCGTGCGGGATTCCCGGCAGACGAGATCGGCGGGGTAGACCTCACCGACGATAACGAAGCGGCGAAAGATCAACTCCTCGGTTGGCTCGATTTCTGGAGCCCCGGCAATCATGACGACCGCACGATAGCAATTCTATATTAAAAATAAGTCCGGAATCAGGACCACTTATTTTATTTGATAATATCAATATATAAACTTGCTCATAGATGGCAAAGACTATAAAACTGACAGCGACCGACGGGTCTACCGTAGAATTCGTAGACGAAATCATTGGTAGCGGAGCCATGAAGGATGTTTACTTCAGTCCGAAGAAGGATTATGTAGTTGGCTTCTTCCGTCAGCCGCAGGATGCCAATGCCAAAGACCGCCTGCAGAATATCGTGGGAAAATACCGCGAGAAGATTTTCGGGCAGATCGGAGGCGACTACTGGGAGAATCTCTTCTGCTGGCCCACGAAACTTGTGGAGTGGAACGGCAAATTGGGTATCGTGTGCCCGGCGTATCAGAAGCAATTCTTCTTCAAAGACGGTATGTTCAAGGGGAAAGAGAAGGAGGGCAAATGGTTTGCCTCCGCCAAGTTGCGCAATAAATTCCTCACCCCGGCGCAGAAGGGTACATGGCTGAGCCACTATCATCTCTGCCTGCAGATAGCGCGTGCCGTGCGACGGCTTCATGCGGCGGGACTGGCACACTCTGACCTTTCATATAAGAACGTATTGGTAGACCCTGAGACGGGTAAGGCAGCCGTGATTGACTGCGACGGACTCGTGGTGCCCGGTAAGTATCCGCCCGACGTGGTGGGCACGCCCGATTTCATAGCGCCCGAGGTGCTGCAGACTCGCGCGCTCAAAATGGGAGACGCTGCCAAGAAATTACCGAGCATACAGACCGACCGCCATGCCCTTGCCGTGCTGATATATATGTATCTGCTCAATCGCCACCCGCTGCGCGGCGGCAAGGTCAACGATCTGGATGCAGCCCGCGATGAGGAACTCTCCATGGGAGAGAAGGCTCTCTTCGTGGAGCATCCCACGGATAAGAGCAATCGTCCGAACCTGAAGAATATGGCACCCTCGGAATTACCGCAGGGGGATGTGAATAAGCGCCCTTACACCATCTGCGGTCCATATCTCAGAGAACTCTTTGACCGCGCGTTTATCGACGGACTCCACGACCCCATGAAGCGCCCTACGGCTGATGAGTGGGAGAACGCCCTGGTGAAGACGACCGACCTTATGCAACCCTGTAGGAATCCCGACTGCGAGGCGCATTGGTTTGTGTTTGACAACACTACCAAACCGAAATGTCCCTTCTGCGGCACTGAATATAAGGGGCAACTCCCGGTGCTCAATCTATATTACTCCCCCTCGAAGGGTAAGTTCCTGCCGGAGAATTACCGACTGATGGTCTACGATAAGCAATCACTCTATATGTGGCACGTCAACCGATTCATCACTCCCAACGAACGCACCCGCCCCGAAGATAAGAAGCCCGTGGGAGACTTCCACTTCCATAATGGTAAGTGGATTCTCATCAATCGCCGCCTGCCGGATATGTGGGATGTCACCGAATCTGAAAAAAAACAGATCAAGGTGGGAGAATTTGTCGAACTCACCGAGGGACGCAAGATTCTGCTCTCGGGCGAGGATGGGGGCAGACTGATTGTGGTGCAACTGGTAAATAATTAAAATTCAGAGTTGCAGAGGTTTGCTATCAGGCAGATTTTCGATATATTTTATAATCTTCAAATTTAAAGATAGAGATGAAGTGCAAATATTGCGGAGAGGATGCGGGATTTTTCCGTAGTAAACACGCCGGGTGCGAAGAGCGGCACGCTGCCGCTCTGATGCGGATCGGGGATATATTGGCGGAGTGCTTCCGCACTAAAGAGGATTTCTATCTGCATCGGGATGAACTTGCCGCCATCTGCCGGGATTCGTATGTCACCCCCGAAGAGTGCGGCAGTCTATACTGCTCGGCACTCGACAGCGCCATAACGCGCTATCTCGACGATGGCATAATTCAGCCCGACGAGGAACGCGCCGTAGCCCGCTTCGTGCAATTTACCGGACTCCCGCAGCAGACGCTCAACTCAAACCGCTCATTGGAAAGGGTGGTGCAATCGAAAGTGCTGCAGGAGATATTGCAGGGAAGAGTGCCGGCACCGTGCATCACAATCAGCGGCAATTTCCCCTTTTTGCTCGCCAAGAATGAGAATCTGATATGGCTCTTCCGCAATGTGACCCTGCAGATGCAGAAGGTGCGTCGCGAGATGGTGGGGCGCAGTCGTGGCATGAGTTTCCGAGTATGCCGCGGAGTATATTACCGCACCGGAGGATTCCGCGGCACTCCCGTAGAGACCACCTACATGGACCGCGTGGGCACCGGCAGTGTGTGTCTCACCGACCGGCACCTCTATTTCCACTCACCAGAAAAGGCACTCAAGATACCCTTCTCTAAGATTATCGCCTTGGATGCCTATTCCAACGGATTGCACGTGCAGAAGGAAGGCGCGAGGGAGAAACCGATGTTTTTTGAAGGTCTCGACAGTTGGTTCTGCTATAATGTGATCTCGAATTTGAAGTGAAGCAGTCCGGTATCTTCAGAAATAAACAGTATCAACAGCCTGAGTTAATGGCTTGAGTTAATAATAACTGCAGTAAAGTATTATAATCCACACCCGAAATTATAACAACTCACTATGCTTCAGACCCATAAAGTAGCGATAGCCCGGATTTTCGCCGATCTTATCAAAGCCGACAGGATAATCAATACCGGCGAGATGGAATGTTGGCGCAGTCTATGTGAGAAATATGATATTGACCGCGAAGTGAGGGTCAAGGCGCGGGAAATATCATTTGCCCGGGCTTTGGAATTGATTTGCGAGTCGGGAGTGTCGGGACTCAAGAAAGATCTTCTGCAGGATTGCAGGTCGATGACGGTGAGCGACGGCTTCTGTGCCCATTCCGAGGCGTTGCTGATGATTGCGTTGATGCTCGTGCTTGATTCCGATTCTGAATTTGAGGCGGAGGTGCTCTCGATGCCGCGTGCCAATTTCAATATCAATAACGCCACCGCCCTCTATGTGGAGGATGAATATGACGCCGCCGCTAACGCCGCCATACGTACTCACTACCGGTCGATTTTCAAGGAATTCCGACTGGCGGGCTTTCACTTCCTCTATATCCCGAAGGTGATAGATCATTATCGCCACACGGATGAAGTGCTCTTCAAGGATATCCTCTCATTTCTGGCTCCATCCATGAGTGATGAAGGGCTCGACAATACACGCCGCTCACTTATGAAGATCACTACGGGAGATTTCTGCAAAGATCTCCTCTGCAACAAGTGCGGTATCACCGAATTGCGCAACACCACTCCCTCGCTGCTGATAAAGATAGGTAATAGTTATGTGGGCGATGATCCATACGCCAATTATCTGAAGATAGAGGTAGACGAGGATATAGACCTCACGGTGCAGAGTTTTATCGACCGCTTCACGAGCATACTCAGCAGTGACTCCTTTATGGTGAGCACGGCAGATGAGAGTGGCAACCGTTTCCACTTTCACGGATTTTATAAGCAGTTGCTCGATATATTTCTTATCCGCCGCAATATACGCAGTGCCATCCATCTGAATCCATATAAGGAGGAAGTGTTCTTTCCTGATATCGACGCCAAGGCGCAGGGACTTCACCGCCGTGAGCGTGCGCTGTATGCCCTTCTTCTCTGTCAAGGCAAGGATGGCATCAATTTCAATGCTCCCCGATCGGCGGCCGCACTGGATAAGTTTAAGGTCAGGATGCAGCGCCTTCAGAAGCGCTATGCGGCGATCTACGAACTATTTGGCGGCGAAAAGGGAGCGGCACCGGATCTGACGGTGCCCGAGATACGCCGTCCCATGTTCAGCCGGCTCAGGAGCGCGCTGAAGAATCTGCAGGCGCTCTATAATCCGGAAGACTATAACGTTAGTAAAGGGAAGGATGGCTCATTCTCGGTGCATATAGAGCCCGAGAAGGTATTTGTGGCGCAACTTGATAGCGACGAACCCGTGCCGCTCCTCGAATCGCGCCTCTACAGAATGTGGCGGCAGATGGAATCTTAGTCGGATGATTTCGTGTGGCGACGTAAGTCCTTACGGATTAGGGGTATCCGATGGCAGGTGGCGCTCAATCTGTTGATATGACGGATTAACCCCGGATTCCCTACACCTGAATGTGTAGGGAATCCGGGGTTAATCAAAATATGAAGTTTCTCAGAGTTCGGTAATAGTTAAAATTAGAGTTCAGGAGAGGGCGAGTTCGGCAATCTGTACCGGAGTGAGTCCGTTGGCTTTAACTACCTCGGCGGCATCGAAGCGATCGATGAATTCGCCCTTCAGCCCGAGGCAGTTCACCTTGACGCCGGCGGGCGCGAGGTATGCAGCCACTTTCTGACCGAATCCGCCGTTGATGATGCCGTCGTCAATTGTGATAACGCGGCGATAATCTTTGAGCCGGTCGAGACATTCAGCATCTACCTCCGACAGGATTCTGGGATTGATCACCGTGGGGTTGAGTCCTTTGGATCTGAGGATTTCGGCTGCCTTGAGAGCGTTCTCAAAGAGAGCGCCCTCAGCGATGAGGGCTACCTCCTCACCTTCCTCCACCACTTCATAGCGCATGAAGTCAGTATCTACGTCACGGTCTGAATGACGCACTGCGCCGCCCGGAGTGCGGATCACGACCGGATGCTCTGTCTGATTGACCGCCCACTCCACCATGGCGAGATATTCCTCGGCGTTGGTGGCAGAGATCATCACGATATTGGGGATATTGGATACCATAGCCACGTCGAATATGCCCAGGTGAGTGACATCGTTCATGGCGAATATGCCTCCGTAGAAATCTACAAATACCGCCGGGAGATTATTGATAGCCACGTCATGGCTGAGTTGGTCGTAGGCACGCTGCAGGAATGGAGCCACTACACCCATCACGGGACGGCAACCCCCTTTTGCGAGTCCGGCAGCCATGGTGACGCAATCCTGCTCAGCGATGCCGACATCCACAAATTGGCGTCCGGCAGCCTTACGGCGGTCTTCGGAGAATCCGAAGGCGGCGGGCGTGCCGGCAGTGAGTGTCACGATCCGGGGATTATCTTTCATCAGCCCGAGCATACGGCGGGCGAAGAGATCATCGTATGATTCACCACCCGAGGGATATGCCGGGGCACCCGTCTTGGCATCAAACGGACCGGCATAGTGGAAGTTCTCTTTATGAGCCTCCGCCACGGGGAGTCCGTGTCCCTTCATAGTGTTGATATGCACCACGACGGCATGATCCGTATCCTTAACTTCGCGGAAAGCCTTGATGAGATGGCGCAGGTCGTTGCCCTCCTCCACGTAGATATATTCATAGCCGAGTGCCTTGAAGATATTATTTCCTGACTGACCGTTGGTCCTTCTCAACTCGGCGAGGTGATGATAGAGTTCACCGTGATTTTCGGCAATCGACATCTGGTTATCGTTGAGCACGATGATGAGATTGCTGTGGAGTTCGGGAGCATAGTTAAGGGCTTCGAGAGCCATTCCGCCGCCGAGCGACGCATCGCCGATGAATGCTATTACATTCTGCTTGCCTCCCTTCATGTCGCGCGCCTTGGCAAGGCCGGTGGCGAGAGAGATGGAAGTTGAGGTGTGTCCGATTTCGAAAAGGTCATATTCACTCTCATGAGGGGAAGTATAGCCCGTCACCTCGTCATAGCGGGCGGGCTCGAGGAATGCACCGATACGTCCGGTGAGCATCTTATGCACATAACTCTGGTGGGAGACGTCAAAGACAATTTCATCCTTCGGAGCGTCAAACACGTAATGCAAAGCCACAGTGGCTTCAAGCGCTCCGAGATTCGGACCCACGTGTCCGCCGTGGGCGGCAAGTTTCTTTATCAGTACCGCGCGAAGTTCATCGCTGAGTAATTCGAGAGTATCAAGATCCATCCCCTTAATATCGGCGGGAGAATGTATTTCCGAAAGATTGATTTCCATAATTATATCTATTCTATCTATTTACTTAGGGTAAAATTTTATTTATTCCGGATAAAATTTATTTATTCCGGATCTGTAATTATTATATTATTTCAGACCTGTCCGGGAACGGATTTTCTGCAAAATTCCATCTTTTCCGCTTTTCATTAATAACATCGGGATATAAAAATTGGTTGGTGAGACGTAGAAAATGGTTGAAAATGGGATAATTTTGGTAGGGAGGAGCAAAAAATTGGCAGGTTGCAGAAAAATATCTACCGAAAATTATATAACTTTACGCCGGAATTAAAAAATATAAAAATCAATCATACCGATAAAAATGGAAGAGAAACAATATCTGCCCGAATGGGCGTATGGAATGGATTGTGCGGTGACGGTGGTGGACACTGACTGCCGCATTATCTTCATGAACGAGCGTTCGCGCGCCACATTCGCTGCCCGGGGCGGGGGCGACCTCATCGGCCACAATATTATGGACTACCACAATGATCGCTCGCGCGGAATTATCCGTCGCCTGCTCACTGAAGGGGGATCGAACGCCTACACCATCTCCAAAGAGGGACTGCGCAAGATGATCTACCAGACCACCTGGCACCACGCCGACGGCTCGCTCGGCGGCCTTGTAGAACTCTCCATGATCATCCCCGAAGAGATGCCCCACTACGTCCGCAGTTAATCCCCGCCGGGAGCGCATAGTCCGTCAACCCGCCGGATATATACTTCTATTCTTACCTCTTGATACCCCGCATCTCTATAATACCCCCTCCTTTCGTCCGATTTATACAGCGAGAGGATGGGGTAATTTTGTGGATTAAAAATATTTGGTTAAATTTGTAAAAATTAACAGAAGATATGAAGGATAGTATCGGTAGAGTGCTCTATTGGGTGCTTCTGATTGTAGTATTTTTTCCGTTTGGGGCTATAGGATTGCCTGACTTTGTGACTGCCCCCGTGGGACTTGCCCTCGGGCTCGTGTTCGCAATCATTTTCGGCACGCCGTTTCCGAAGGTCAACCGTGTGCTCTCGAAGACACTGCTTCAGGCATCAGTGGTAGGCTTGGGATTCGGCATGAATCTCATAGCGAGTCTGCAGAGCGGAGCCGAGGGTATGATCTTCACCGTAGCATCCGTGATCGGAGTCATGGTAATCGGCGTGTTGCTCGCCAAGTATATGCGTATCAACGCCAAGACGGGCTATCTGATTTCTGCCGGCACGGCAATCTGCGGGGGTTCGGCTATCGCAGCCGTCGGTCCGGTGGTGGGTGCCGATAAGGATGAGATGGCTGTATCGCTCGGAGTTATCTTCATCCTCAATGCCATAGCGCTCTTTATTTTTCCCCCGATGGGTCATTTCTTCGGACTCTCGCAGAATCAATTCGGCACATGGGCGGCAATCGCCATCCACGACACGAGCAGCGTGGTGGGAGCCGGCGCCGCCTACGGACCGCAAGCCTGCGATATCGCCACTCTTATCAAATGCACCCGTGCGTTATGGATTATCCCCCTGGCATTCTTCACTATGTGGTTCTTCCCCAAACTCAATGCCCGCAAGATGGCAGCCGAAGGGAAGGTGCCTGAAGGTAAGGCAAAGGTATCAATTCCCTGGTTTATCTTCTATTTCGTGTTGGCAATGATCATCAACACCTATACCCGCAGCGCCTGGAGCGTGCTCCCCGAAGTCTACGACTTTATCTATGCCCTGGCAAGGAAATGCCTTGTGGCGGTGCTGTTTGCCATCGGCGCCGGATTGAGTCTGAAAGTAATCCGCTCTGTGGGTGTGAAGCCGCTCATACAGGCTGTGACACTCTGGGTATTTATCGGAGCCATAAGTCTCTTTGTGGTGATGACCACCGCGGCATGATCTGATTTTCGCCCGAAAATATAGCGGGAAAGCAGGGAGTAGGGGATTTTCAGGATTGACGACTTGCAGAATTAATTACTTGCAGAATTGAAGATTGTCAATCAGAGAGCGTCTGAGTTGATAGGGAGCAAAAAAACAGCAATAACACAACCTGCGTATAAATGCAGAGAAAAGCAAATAAAGCCCAATGGACGTACTGTCATACGTAAAAGAAAAGGTAAATATCCCCTCGCTGATGCTTGGGGCAGGCACTGTATTTGCCGGCACGGCATGTGCCGCCATTCGCGGCAGTCTGGAGTGGTTTGCAGCCTCACTGTGTGTGTTCTTCGCCATATTTCTTCAGATGGGAGCGAATCTGATGTACTTCTACACACGCGCCAAACGCAACTACGACCAATCCATCCATCCGCGCTATGAGCATAAGGAGGATGTGATGAACGCCCTGCACAACCGTGTGCTTCGCGAAGGAGCCTTCGCCTGCTTCATCATAGCAGGTATGCTCGGACTTGTGATAATGGCCACCTCTCCCAATTCCTTTTGGGTATTTATTGCAGGCATAGTATTAGTGGGGTTTATCTTCATAATTAATACTGCGAAGCGACCGATTTTCGGCACCTATCGCATGATATTTATCACATGGCTGATATTCGGTCCGATAGGTGTGCTCGGCACATCACTCGCCGAATTGCAGAATCAGGCGCAAGCCTTCGCCGGTTTTGACCAGGCACCGGGACTCTTTGTGGGGCCGGCGATGGGATTCCTGGCGTGCAACGTGCATCTGATGTATAATTACCTGATGTATCGCATCACACCGAACATAAAGGGTGGCGTGGTGTATAATCTTACCCCTACCGGAGTGCGGATCTTGATGTTTATCAACGGCGTGCTGATGCTCGCCATGATATTCTTCGGCGTATTCATCTGCAACTTCCTGAAGCCCCTGTTCGCGAGTCTGCCCGCCTTCATGGGATTTGCACTCAATACTTTCCTAGTGATCAGAATGCACAATGCCACGATAGGGGAGTTGAACTTCCTCAACCTGCTCTGTAAACTCAATTTTTTGTTTACAGGTATGGTGATGCTTATATTCTGGATAGCCTGCGGATATCCCAGCGCTTCGATGTATGAACTTTTCTGATTTGGAAATATCGGAAAAAAGTATTAACTTTGCATCATCCTTACGCCCCGTGCGTATGAGTTGAAATATCAGGAGGACAAATTTGGCTGCTTGCAACCTCCAAAAAAAATGCTAAAACTGCTCTTTGCAAGGATGATGTCGCCCACGTAGCGTCTCTCCCCTTGAAATGAAAAATCAATCTGCGCGCTATGCCTGACGCCGCAGACTGCATAAAGAGTTAAGAAAGCATTTTCAGCAATAAGCCGGAAATGCTTTCTTTATGTAGATATGTGCAGGCTCGAACGTATATTTTGCGTCCATACGTATAATAAAATTGAAAAATAAACAAGAAAATTAGAATATGCACTATTTATTCACTTCTGAATCAGTGTCGGAGGGACACCCCGACAAAGTATCGGACCAGATTTCCGACGCACTCCTCGACGAATTCCTTGCGCGCGACCCTCAGAGCCACGTGGCTATCGAGACACTCTGCACCACCGGGCAGGTGGTAGTGGCTGGCGAGGTGACATCGCAGGCATACGTAGATATCCCCGCCGCTGCGCGCGACGTTATAAATCGCATCGGTTATAATCGCGGGGCATACCGGTTTGATGCCGATTCATTGGGTCTGCTCTCTGCCATTCACGAACAGAGTGCCGACATCAACCGCGGTGTGAGCCGCGAAGTGGAGGAGGAACAGGGAGCCGGCGACCAGGGAATGATGTTCGGTTACGCCGTAGATGAGACCGACACTTATATGCCCCTCACAATAGACCTCTCTCACCGCTTGCTCGTGGAACTCGCCAAGATTCGTCGCGAGGGGGACGCAATGAACTATTACCGCAAGGGGAAACTCTCCACATATCTGCGTCCCGACGCCAAGAGCCAGGTCACTGTGGAATATGATGAGAACGGCAAGCCCGTGCGTATCGACACAATCGTAGTCTCCACTCAGCACGATGAATTTGTGCTCCCTCTCGACGACACCAAGCAGGCTCAGGATAAAGCCGATCAGGAGATGCACGACATCATCTACCGCGATGTGCGCGACGTGCTCCTGCCGAGAGTGATCGCCACTCTCCCCGAAGATGTGCAGAAACTCTTTGACGCTGATCTGAAACTCCACGTGAATCCTACCGGCAAATTCGTCATCGGAGGTCCGCACGGAGATACCGGACTCACCGGACGCAAGATTATCGTAGACACCTACGGCGGTCGCGGCGCACACGGCGGGGGTGCATTCTCGGGCAAAGACCCGTCTAAAGTAGACCGTTCGGCAGCGTATGCGTGTCGTCACATTGCCAAGAATCTTGTGGCGGCCGGAGTGGCTGGCGAAGTGCTCGTGCAGGTGGCATACGCCATCGGTAAGGCAGAGCCGGTGAGCCTCTTCATCAACACTTACGGCACAGCCAAGGTAAACCTCAGTGATGCTGAAATTGCAGCCCGGGTAAAAGATCTGTTTGATATGCGCCCGCGTGCCATCGAAGACCGTCTGAAACTCCGCAACCCCATCTATCTGGAGACAGCCGCCTACGGCCACGTAGGTCGCGAACCGCGCACCGTGAAGAAGACCTTCCACTCACGCTACGAGAAAGACCCCATCGAGCGCGAAGTCGAACTCTTCACCTGGGAGAAACTCGATGCCGTTGACGAAATCCGCCGCATCTTTAATATCCAGTAATCCACATCTTATATGAATATTGTACCGAACGCTAAAATGCACTAAATTATCACTAAGTGTCCGCTAATCAAAATTCTATGTTAGTGTCTCCTTAGCATTCGCTTAGTACTCGGAAAATATCGAATATCAGAAAGAAAGCTGTGAGTTTGGGTACTCCCAAACTCACAGCTTTCTTTTCTATTAACCACTTAAATAGATGGAGATAATAATTTTGTCGGTTTTTTTACGTAAAAAAACCGACAAAATTTAGTATCAATCATCAAATCTTACCAAAAATTTTAATGTATCGATGAAATTGGGGGGAAAATAAAAGGAATCGGCTGAAAAGCCGATTCCTTTTTAAAGGTTGTCGGGGTGAGGCGACTCGAACGCCCGACCTCTACGTCCCGAACGTAGCACGCTACCAACTGCGCTACACCCCGATTCCTTTAGTTTGCGACTGCAAAGTTAGTCGTTTTTTTTCAATTTAGCAAATTTTTTCAAAATTATTTTGCTTCAGCGATCGCATTGGCTCTTTCTACAGCCTCCGAGATGTGAGAGCAGATATTTTCGCTGCCGATGAGTTTGTCGATTCCCGCCTTATGCAGAGTCTCGCTCACGCCCGGATTTACGCCCGAAAGTACGGTCACGATTCCCTCATCCTTGGCAGAAGTGATGAGAATCTCAAGGTTGTGAACGCCCGTGGCATCGATAAAGGGCACCTTCCTCATGCGGATGATACGCACCTTCGGAGTCTCGTTCATGCGTGAGGTGCGCATCACTTCATCAAACTTAGTGGCAACACCGAAGAAGAACGGTCCGTCAATCTCATACACTCCCACACCCTTCGCGAGGTCAAGAACCTCATGTGTGGAGAGATCGCCGTCGGCGGCATCTAATTGCTGACCATATACGCGAACCGATGTATTCTCCATAACGCGGCGAAGGAAGAGCACCACCGCCAGGAGCAGACCCATTTCGATAGCGATAGTAAGGTCGAATATCACGGTGAGAAGGAATGTCACTATAAGCACAGAGATATCACTCTTGGGATTGCGGAAGATACCCACCACCGTGCGCCAGCCGCTCATGTTGTAAGCCACCACGATAAGCACAGCCCCCAGACAAGCCATAGGCACGAGATTGATGAGCGGCATGAGGAAGAGATATACAAGGAGGAGCACAACGGCATGGATGATACCTGCCACCGGAGTGCGACCGCCATTGGTGATATTGGTCATAGTGCGCGCGATAGCGCCGGTGACCGGAATACCCCCGAAGAAAGGCACCGTGATGTTGGCAAGACCCTGACCGATAAGTTCGGTGTTGGAATTGGTGCGACCGCCGGTGACACCGTCAGCCACCGTGGCAGACAGCAGCGACTCGATGGCGCCGAGCACCGCGATAGTAAACGCCGAGGGGAGAAGGAGATTGATGCTCTCCATATTGATGCCGATGGAGTGGGGATGCGGGATGTCCGTGGTGAGGTTTTTGAAACGCATACCGATCGTCTCCACCCCCTCAAGATAACCCATGGAATTCATGATCCATACGAAAATAGTCATTACCACGATAGCCACCAGCGCGCCCGGAAGTTTCTTGGAAATCTTGGGAGTCCATATAATAAGGAGGAGTGAGACTATGCCCACACCGGCAGTGGCCCAATCGATAGTATGGAAATATCGCAAATATACGCCCCACTTGCCGATGAAATCAGCCGGCAATTTCTCAGCGATCGAGAGGCCGAAGAAATCCGGCATCTGAGTCGAGAAGATAGTGAGCGCGATACCCGCCGTGAAACCCACCACGATAGGGTAGGGGATAAACTTGATTACCGTGCCTAACTTAAACACCCCCATCAGTACCAGAATCCCGCCCGCCATGAAAGTAGCGATAGCAAGACCCGACAGCCCATAGAGTGAGATGATATTATAGACGATCACGATGAAGGCGCCTGTGGGACCCCCGATCTGCACCGAATTGCCTCCGAGTGCCGACACGATGAAGCCGCCGATGATGGCAGTGATCAGACCCACCGAAGGGTTCACACCCGAAGCGATAGCGAACGCGATAGCCAGCGGCAGCGCCACGATGCCCACGATGATGCCCGCTATAAGATCAGACTTAAATTTGGAAAATGAATAGCCACCCTTGAATAATTTGAGCGAAGCAGGGCGGAAGTCTAAAGAATGATGAAAATCCATAAGTCAAAATGTTACTCATGAGCGCCCTCAGGCACTGATCAAAATTGAAAAAGATTCTGCAAAATTACAACAAATTTTCGTTTCCCGCAACTCCAACCCGAATTAGCCCGCCCCGCTCCTCCCCTATATTTTATCCCAAAAACTTGATTTTTGCAAAAAAATTACTAATTTTGCAAATCAACCATCTCTAAACACCCCATCAGACTCCGCGACTTTTCATCCGCAGTCTTGAAAATCCCTTAAGTAATGGAAAACAATAATATCGAATTACTTATACCGGAGCTCCGCCCAGAGGTGGGGCTCCGCTTACAAAAAATAACTACGCTGATGGATGAAGCCGGTATGGACGCCATGCTCCTGGCTTCAAACGCCAACGTATTCTATATGGCTGGCAGATTCTTCAGAGGATATATATATATGGAGAAATCCGGTAAAATGGTATATTTCCTTATACGCCCGAACTGCTTTAATGTCAATGGCAAAGACGTGGTGGAGATACGCAAGCCCGAGATGATCCCCGCCGAATTGACCCGCCTCGGATTTGCTGCGCCTGCCGCCTTCGGCCTCGAACTCGACACGCTGTCCTATAGTGAAGTGCAGCGACTTGGCAAACTATATCCCGATGCCACGATATGCAATGCCTCCGATGTGATGCGCAAGGCGAGAATGACCAAGACCCCCTACGAAATCAGACTTATGCGCGAAGACGGTGAGCATCAGATGGCGGCATATTCCCGCATCACCGGACTCTATAAACGCGACATGACCGATGTGGAACTCCAGGTGGAAATAGAGAGAGTGCTCCGACTTGAAGGTAATCTCGGATTCCTGCGCACCTCCGGCAACCTTATGGAGATCAACCTCGGTTCAGTGATAAGCGGTGATAATGCCGACGCTCCCTCCCCCTACGACTTCGCTATGGGAGGAGCCGGAGTATCACCCGCATTGCCCTGCGGCGCCTGCGGCGATATACTTAAACCCGGGCAGACCGTGATGGTAGACATGAACGGATGCTTCAACGGATGGCAGACTGATATGACCCGTGTATGGACCATCGGAGAGGTTGACCAACTCGCACGCGACGCCCACGAATGTTCGCGCCGTATCCTGCGCGAACTTGAGAAAATCGCAGTGCCCGGAGTTGAGGTGCGCGAACTCTACGACCGCGCCCACGCCATTGTGGAAGAGGAGGGGCTCGAACAATACTTCATGGGGCATCGCCAGCAGGCCGCCTTCATCGGTCACGGAGTAGGTATCGAACTCAACGAGGCGCCCCCGATCACGCCCAGAAACCGTGTCAGACTCGAAGCCGACATGACCCTCGCCATCGAGCCGAAATTCGTAATCCCCGGAGTGGGAGCCGTAGGCGTGGAGAATACCTATGTAGTCACCCCCGGCGGATTGCAGAATCTGACCCCCTTCCCCGAAGAACTCACCGATCTGCTTTAAACTCGCCCATCCGCTTTAAATAAGCGGAATGTGAGGATGGTGACGGGGTTAATTTAAACTGAAATTGATGAATCTTAAAGATAGACTTACGCATCGGGCTTTCCGGCTCGTGGGCGATGCCGCCGACTCGCTCGGCAGAGAAGCCTACGTGGTGGGAGGCTATGTGCGCGATATATTCCTTGACCGCCGCTCGAAGGATGTGGACTTCGTCACGGTAGGTTCGGGTATCGAATTGGCGCAGAAAGTGGCGGATAATCTTGCGCAAGTGAAGCATCGTAAGCCTCATCTCGCGGTGTATGCCAACTACGGCACCGCCCAACTCCGCGACGGTGACATGGAACTCGAATTCGTGGGGGCGCGCAAAGAATCCTACCACCGCGAATCGCGCAATCCCATAGTGGAAGACGGCACCCTCAAGGATGATATGGAGCGCCGTGACTTCACAATCAACGCCATGGCGATATGCGTCAATAAAGATCGCTTCGGCGAACTTATCGACCCCTTCGACGGAATCGCCGACCTCGAAGCACGCATAATCCGTACGCCCCTCGATCCGGATATCACTTTCTCCGACGATCCCCTCCGGATGATGCGCGCCATCCGCTTCGCCACCCAATTAAACTTCCGTATCCATCCCGAAACCTTCAAGGCGATTGCCCGCAACCGCAAGCGCATAGAGATTATCACCAAGGAACGCATCAACGACGAACTCGGCAAGATCATGCGCAGCCAGCGCCCCTCGGTGGGTTTCAAACTCCTCGATATGGCGGGGCTCTTGGAGATAATTTTTCCCGAATTGGTGGCGCTCAAAGGGGTGGAGACTCACGAAGGACGCGGCCACAAGGACAACTTCTTCCATACGCTGCAGGTGCTCGACAACGTGGCTGAGAAAAGCGACAACGAATGGCTGCGCTGGGCAGCGCTGCTGCACGACATCGCCAAACCCCGCGTGAAACGCTGGGACGAACATATAGGCTGGACCTTCCATAACCACAACTTCATCGGCGAGAAGATGATACCGCGCATCTTCAAGCGCATGAAACTCCCCCAGAACGACAAGATGAAATACGTGGCTAAACTCGTGGGGCTTCACATGCGCCCGCAGAGTGTGGCTGATGCCGGGGTCAGCGACAGCGGCGTGCGCCGCCTTATCACCGACTCCGGGATGGATCTCGAAGACCTCATGATGCTCTGCGAGGCAGACATCACCTCGAAGAATCCCGACAAGGTGCGCCGGCAACTCGACGGCTTTTCCCGACTGCGCAAGCGCATGGAAGAGATTATAGCCGCCGACGACTACCGCACATGGAAGAATCCCGTCAACGGCAACGACATCAAGGAAATTCTCGGACTGCAGGATGGTCCGATACTCGCCGTCCTCAAGCAGGAAATCAAAGATGCCATTCTCGACGGCAAGGTTGAGAACAGTCGCCAGGCAGCCCTCGATTATTTGCTGCAACTCGCCCGCGAACGGCGCGGAGAGATAGAGGCATTAGGAGGTAGAATTCCATAAAAAAAGTAAATCAGGCGGTTAAAAAGCCTTTAAAAACGCGTCTAAACCAGGAAAAATCTTGCGTAATATAATAAAAATCATTATCTTTGCCCGATAATAGCGCCGATCTCGCTCCATCTGAAAGGCCCGTGACATTCAGAATGAGGTGAGAGGATGGCGTAAGTGTGTAAGAATCAATATCGTAACAACAACGTAACAATAGGTATACCAAAAGAATGGCAACATTAGAGAAAATCAGAAGCAAATCAGTGTTTCTACTGGTCGTGATTTTCGTCGCGCTCCTTGCATTCATCCTCGGAGATGCGATCACCAACGGCCGTAACCTCTTCGGCGACCACACCCGCGTGGCGAAAGTAGGAGGCGAGAAAATCGATTACATGGATTATCAGCGTAAGCGCGAGGAACTCAATCAGCAACTTGAGCAGGCCCGCCAGCAGAACCCCCAGCAGGTGGCTAACTTCGACGTGCAACTCCTGCCGCAGATGGCGCTCAACCAACTCGTGAGCGAAAAACTCGTGGATCGCGCCGTCAATAAGTTGGGTGTCCCCTCATCGGAGACAATGCTTCGCCGCTATCTTTTGGAAAGCCCGCAGCCCACACCGGAGCAGATGCAGATCGTACGCGCCCTGCAGGGCATGAACGTCAACGTGACCAGCATGGCTCAGGTGCACGAAATCATTTTCAATCCTAAACGCAACAACCTCACCCAGCAGCAGGTGGAGCCCCTCCAGAAGGCATGGCTCGCTCTCGAAGCCGAGGCTAAGCAGACAATCGCCCGCCAGGCATACGTGCAACTCCTCGCCGGCACAGTGCAAGCCAATGACCTCGACCGCAAGGCTCTCTACAACGATGCCGTGGAACTCATGCAGGTGAGCCTCGCATATCGCCCCTATGGACAACTCGACGAGAAGAAATATCCTGTTAGCGATGCCGACCTCAAGCAGGCTTACGATGCCGAAAAGGGTAAATTCAAGGTTGAAGAGCCCACAAAGGCTATCTCATTCATCGCCGTCAACGTTTCTCCGAGCGAAGCCGACCGTGCAGCGGCTTCCCAACTCGCTCTGAACACTGCCATCGCCATGCGCGACAGCAGCGGCTCTATCGACAAAAATCTCCGCAAGGAAGGTATCGCGGTGGAAAAACGTTCGCAGCGTGCTTCCGACATCCCGGCAGGCGCGGTAAAGAACTTCGTGACTTCCGCTCCCAAAGACAGCGTGAGCGTAGTTGCAGAGAGTCTTCGCGGATTCACTATCGTCAAGATGGGCAAGAAGAGCGTGGAAGTTGACTCAATCCAACTCAATCTCGTTCAGGTGGCAGGCAAGGCCCTCCCCGCAAAGGTGCTCGCATCGCTTAATGGCGGTGTGCCCGTAGATTCAATCGCTGGCAAGTTCCCCGCCGACAGTGTGATGGTGCAGGCTGCTGAATGGATCGCTCTCTATAACGCCAATGGCAAGGTTGACGCTCTGCAGGCAGGTCAACTCGACTCATTGAAGAATGCAGGTGGCAAATACATCACTCTCGTTGAGAACGAAGGTGGCGCAGTAATCGCCCAACTCGCCAAGCAGAGCCCCGCTAAGGAAATCTATGACTACGAAATCGTGGAATATGAATTGCACCCCTCGGCAGTGACTGTCAACGATGCCCGTACAAAACTTGAGAAGTTCCTTGCCGCCAATAACACTGCGGCTGCCTTCGCCAAGAACGCTCAGAAGGAAGGCTACAATATCCAGGAATTCGAACTCACTCAGAGTTCAGACGCTGTGCCCCGTATGAAGGGTTACAATATGTATTATCCCGATTCACGCCAGGTGGTGCGTTGGGTGATGATCGACGGAAAGCCCGGTCAGGTTTCAGGAATCTACGAATCTAAAGATGCGGCATCTCCGGCGCTCTACGTAGCCGCTGTAAACAGCGAATATAAGGACTACATCCCCATGACCAACAAGGAGGTTAAGGAATATCTCACTGATAAGGTACGTCGTTCTAAGGCAGGCGATGAGATGATGAAGCAATACGGCTCGAAGACCGGTTCGCTCCAGCAACTCGCCACTGCGATGGGCGTAGAACCCAACCAACTCGATCAGTTCCGCTTCTCAATGCGCAGCGGCGTTCAGGATCCCGTAGTTATGGGTCAGATCGCAGGCAGCAAGCCCGGCAAGAAGGTTATCCTCGTGAAGGGTGATGATGGTGTATACGGCTATGTGGTCAACGGCGCTAAGAAGGATACCACTCCCTACGATGCCGCTACTTACGATGCTCAGTATCGCCAGATGTTCCAGCCCGATATCGAACGCATGATGCGCGGTGCCAACAAGATTGAAAATAACATCTACAAATTCGAGGCAGGCGAGTAATTCGCTCCTCAAGGTAGAGAGGTAATACGGACCACCGAGGATTCCCGACAGAGGAATCCTCGGTTTTTTTATGATTATATTTTGATGGGTGAGGGGAATTTGCTAATTTTGTGTATTATTGTGAATAAATGTTGCCTTACTGTATCTGAAAGAAAGATTTTCCGGTAAGATTAGCCTGCGTGAAGTCTTCTTCGGGATATGGAGCGGTCAACTTCAGTAAATACGTAAATCGACAATGAAAAATCGTAAACCGGTGAATATAGCCGGACGCCCGTTTCCGATAATTCCGAAATTGATAGCCACGAGTTTCGGAGTGGGCTTTCTCCCGGTAGCGCCCGGCACATGGGGAGCGTTGCTTGCCATAGTGTTATGGTTGCCATTGTATCTGTGGGTGAATCCGATGGTATCGTTTATCGTTACGTTAGCGGCGGCAATAATCTATTGCGTTGCAGGCACGTGGGCGAGCACCGAAGCAGAGAAATATTGGGGCAAAGACCCCGTGGCGGCATGTGCGGATGAGACTGTGGGTCAATGGATCTCCCTATTGCCCCTTTGTCGCGGAGTCGAGGAATGTCCGTGGTGGCTCATCATCGTGTCGCTGGCGCTGTTCCGATTCTTCGATATATTCAAGCCGCTCGGCATCCGCAAGATGGAATCACTGCCCGGGGGCTACGGCATGATGGCGGATGATATTCTTGCGGCTATATACTCGGCGGTGATACTCGAAGTGCTCGTCAATATCATCTGATTCCACTTGTAAATAATCTGAATCCGGAGGGAATAACTCTCATATTTACTGATGGATATGACTCTTGGATTTACTGAATAAGTTTGTAAGGCAGGTAATAAATTACCCTCTTACTTATTTCAAATATAATCTTAGTAAAAAATATCTTATTAAATAATTATACAAAATTTATAAGATAATGAATTTAAAACAACGTTCTAAGCAGGGACGTGATTCTCTGCAGCAAGGGATATATGTAGTGATAAATCCACTTGTTCGCCTTATGATAAAGTGCGGTATCACACCCAATATGGTGACCACTATCGGAATGTTGGGGCAGGTGCTCGGAGCCGCTTTGCTGATACGGGCCGGTTACGTTGCCGGACATACCGGAATCGTGCCCTATTCACTCGTGACGTGGGCGGGCGTAGTGATCATACTTTTCTCACTTTTCGATATGCTCGACGGGCAGGTGGCGCGTCTCGGCAATATGGTATCGAAATTCGGAGCGATGTATGACAGCGTGCTCGACAGATACTGCGAACTTATCAGTCTTGGCGGCGTGACATATTACTTCATTCAGTTTGGCGGACTCTGGGAAGCCCTCATCACATATATGGCTATCATCGGGTCGTTGCTCGTGAGTTATGTGCGAGCACGTGCCGAAGGGTTGGGTATCGAATGTAAGATCGGATTCATGCAACGCCCTGAGCGGGTGGTGGTGACATGCCTGGGTGTGATTCTCACCGGAATCCTCGGCCAGGCAGGAGTGGAGTGGGCAAATCTGGTGCTGGCGGGTGCCATGACGCTGATTGCCGTCTTTGCCAATATCACCGCCGCAGCCCGCATTCAGCATTGCCGTCGCGCTATGGAGAAAATGCAGTAACGGCAGATTTCTGAAAATCCCGATATGAATTTCAAAAATCGTCATTAAGAACAGTTGAAATAAAAAAATTGGAAATGAAATATCAGAGTCCGCGCTTTAAGGAAGCATTGTGGTGTGTGGCGGGGATTGCCGTCTGGCTCACCGTAACGATACTCTTCATAGGGTTTCGTCCGGAACATCTCGTCCTCGCCATCGCTATGGCGGCACTCTATTTCGCCCTCCCTTCGACGCGTCGCCTGATTGTGGCTCTGCTCCCGTTTTTCCTCTTCGGAATATCCTACGACTGGATGAATCTCCTCCCTAACTATGAGGTGAATCCGGTAGATGTGGAGGGAATTTATCAGACTGAGAAAGACCTCTTCGGCATCACTGCCGCCGACGGAACATTGTTGACACCCAACGAATTTTTCGCGTTGCACCGCAGTGCTCTGATGGATTTTTTGAGCGGAATATTCTATCTGTGCTGGGTTCCGCTCCCCATTTTCTTCGGATTATGGCTATATTTCACCGGCAAGACCGAGGTATATCTGCACTTCGCCTTGGTGTTTCTTCTGGTGAACCTGCTCGGATTTGCCGGCTACTATATACATCCTGCCGCTCCGCCATGGTATGTGGCAAAATATGGGTTCGAGATGATTACCGGCACTCCCGGCGATGTGGCAGGTCTCGGAGCATTTGATGATATGACGGGTCTGGGCATCTTCAATGCGCTTTATGCAAGAAATGCCAATGTATTCGCGGCTATGCCGTCGCTTCACTCTGCATATACGTTTGTGGCGTTCCTGTATGCCCTGAAAGCCCATAGCAGTATGGCTTGGAAAATCATTCTCGGGGTGGTGACGGCAGGTATATGGACCACAGCCGTCTACACCTCACATCATTACCTGCTGGATGTGTTGGGAGGAATAGGGGTTTCGCTCCTGGGCTATTGCCTCTTTGAATATCTGCTGATGCGACTCCCCGGATTCCGCAGTTGGCTGAATAGTTATGCCGCTTACATATCCGGCAAATCCGCTTAAATTATCAGCCCGCTTTAATTTATAGAAAGGTATCAATATGGAAAAACCTATCGAAAATACACAGGAGAAGGCGGCTCCCGCTCCTGCCGAAGATACGAACCGTGAGGTGATCAGTGTGACTGATGTCACTGACATGGTGCCCAAACTCAAGGGGCATGAAAAACTTGTGGGTAAAGTGCTTCACTGGCTTCAGATAGATGAAGTGAACCGCGTGCATGCCGCGTGGGCATCGACTCCCGGCCCGGAGTTTTCGCGCCATCTTATAGAAGATGAGTTCAAGACTCCGCTCCGCGTGGACAATGAGCGGATTTTGGCGGAATTCCCCGATGGACCATTCATCACGGTGAGCAATCACCCCTTCGGAAGTCTGGATGGAATCGCACTGATAAATCTTGTGACCCGCTATCGCCCCGAATATAAAGTGATGGTGAATATGATTCTCGGCAGACTTTGGGCCATGCGTGATAACTTCATCACTGTAGACGCGTGGCAATCAGACGATCCGTCAAAGCGAAAGGTATCCGTCAATGGGATCCGTCAGGCATTGCGTCAACTCAAGGATGGTCATCCCGTAGGTTTCTTCCCCGCCGGGGCTATGTCGAAGACGGACCGCCATAACTTCCTGGTGGACCGCCCGTGGCAGAAATCGGTGTTGGAAATAATTGCGCGTGCCAAAGTGCCCGTGATACCTATCTATTTTCATGGCAACAACCGCTTTATGTTTAATCTGCTCGGTCATATCTGCTGGCCGCTGCGCTCATTGATGCTGCCCCGCGAACTCTTCAGCAAGAAGGGCAAGGAGATTCATATCTCGATAGGGGAGCCTATTATGCCCGAGGAGCAGGCGAGATTCAAAGGTGATGCCGAGGCTTTGGGCAAATATCTGAGAGAGAAGACCTACGAACTGCATACGCTGAAATGAACTTCCGGAAAAGTCACGGTGGCAATCAGTGTGAGCGCAATATAATTCGTAGGCAATATTAAATTTTGAGAAAAATAGCAACATATTAGTGTCAAACTAATTGGCAAACACATACTATTAAAAGTATAAGATATTGATATGGAAAAGATTCCATTGATAGGGATGACAGAAAAGGGGCTGCAGGATGTGGCTGTCGAATTGGGGATGCCCAAATTCGTGGGCAGGCAACTTGCAGAATGGATTTATAGCAAGCGTGCAGTATCATTTGACGAGATGGCAAACCTTTCGAAAAAGAATAAGGCTCTGCTGGCAGAAAAATATTGCGTGGGACGTACTGCTCCGATCAAGGCGTCGAAGAGTCAGGACGGCACAGTGAAGTATGTGTTTGCAGTGGCAGGGGGCAGGCAGATAGAATCTGTCTATATCCCGGATAGAGACAGAGCCACTCTGTGTGTGTCATCGCAGGCGGGATGCAAGATGAATTGCTACTTCTGCGCTACGGGCAAGATGGGATTCAAGGCTCAACTCTCAGCCGCCGAAATCATAAATCAGATTCTTAGCATACCGCCCGCTCCCGCTCCGGGATGTGCGCCCGCCACGCCGTTATCCAATATCGTCTTCATGGGTATGGGCGAGCCGCTCGATAACTTCAGCGCGGTGAAGCGCGTGATCGACATCCTCACTGCTCCGTGGGGACTGGCGTGGAGCCCGAAGCGCATCACGGTGAGTACCGTGGGTAAACTCCCCGAACTGAAGGATCTGCTGGATAAGACACAGGTGCACGTGGCTATCAGCGTCCACACTCCCGATCCTCGCGAGCGCGCCGCGATGATGCCGGCTCAGAAGGCTTTCCCCATTTCCGGCGTGATGCATCTGCTCGCCGGTTATGACTTCTCGCATCAGCGCCGTCTATCGCTCGAATATATCATGTGGCGCGGGGTCAATGATGATGTGGCTCATGCCAACGCTCTAATAAAACTTATCGGCAACATCGACTGCCGTGTCAATCTTATACGCTATCATGCTATCCCGGGTATCGATCTTCAGCCTTGTTCGGAGGAACGCATGATTATGTTCAGAAACATACTCAATCAGCATGGCATCACAGCCACCATACGCGCTTCGCGCGGTGAAGACATCGAGGCTGCATGTGGAATGTTGGCTAAGTGAAATGTAAGGCCCTATTTTACAATAAAATGGAAAAAATCAAAGTAGGAATCACTCAAGGGGATGCCAATGGTATCGGACCTGAAGTAATTATAAAGGCACTTGCCCCGGAGGGTATGACGGAGATGTTTACTCCCGTGATCTTCGCCAATAAAGGGATCATGCTCGGCAATATGCAGCGCCTGAAAGGTGAGAAATTCAGTTTCGTACCCGTGGCTTCCGCCGCGGATGCCAAAGAAGATGCCATCAATCTCGTCAGCGTGGGCGAAGAAGCCTTGAAGCCCGAATATGGAGTGGCGTCGGCGACGGCAGGACGCAGTGCGTTTGAAGCCCTCGAAGCAGCCCTCAGAGCGTATGAGGAAGGTGATATCGATGTGCTCGTCACCGCTCCGATTAATAAAGCAACTATCCAGTCTGAGGGTTTCCACTTCCCCGGACATACGGAATATCTCGAAGTGCGGCTCGCAGAGGACGACTCCGATGATGCTATTGAAGATAGTGCAGAAGTTGAAGATAATGCTGAGCCGGTGGAGTCTGACTCCGACGAGAATACTGAAGTCGAAAATGTAGAGGATGCCGAAAAGGGAAACGAAAAAGAGGAGCCGAAAAAAGAGGTTAATGACGATCTTTTCGGAGAATTGCAACCGAAGGCGCAGATGATTCTCTTTAATGATGACCTGCGGGTGGCATTGCTCACCACTCATCTCCCACTCTCGGAAATCAGCAGCCACGTCACGATTGAAAATGTGGTGGATGCAGTGCGCCGTTTCGATGATACACTGCGTCGCGACTTCGGTTGCGACCGTCCGCGCATTGCGGTGCTCTCGCTCAATCCCCATGCAGGCGACAATGGTCTGCTCGGCAGCGAAGAGAAGGAGGTGATACTCCCGGCGCTCGGTATGCTTCGCGATAACGGCATACTCGCTTTCGGACCGTATGCCGCCGACGGCTTCTTCGGCAGCGGCGAGTGGAAGAAGTTTGACGGAGTGCTCGCCATGTATCATGATCAGGGACTTGCGCCGTTTAAGACGCTTGCAGGTGCCGAGGGTGTGAACTTCACTGCCGGCCTCGATATAATCCGCACTTCGCCCGATCATGGCACAGCCTACGACATAGCCGGAAAGAAGAAAGCCGATGCAGCCTCTATGCGCAACGCTATTTTCAGCGCCATCGACATCTATCGCCGGCGCGCACAATATGAAGAAATGACCTCCAACCCCCTCTATAAGTAAACTACAATATGAATTTCGCAATCATAGCCGCCGGTGAGGGTTCGCGACTCGCGCAGGAGGGGGTAATGCTCCCGAAACCTCTTGTGGAGATAGATCATCAACCCATGATATCACGTCTGCTCGAAATCTTCGCAAGATGCGGCGCTAAGCGCATCGTGGTGTGTGTCAATGAATTTATGCCGGAAGTGAAAGAATATCTCGCTGATTATCAGTTCGAGTCTGTAGATGCCGGTCATGCCCCGGAATTAATACTGAAGGTGAAGACTACCCCCTCGTCGATGCACACTATGGCTGAGATAGCCGAAGAGATGGAGGGACACGGCAGATGGATTGCCACTACGGTGGATACGATTTTCCATGAATCTGATTTCAGGCGCTATGTTGAGGCATGGGAGAGCGCTCCCGAGTCTACTGACGTGATGATGGCTGTGACCGGCTTCGTGGACGATGAGAAACCTCTATGGGTTGTGGCTGATGCCGAGGATATGCGTATTGAGGCATTTCTGGATGAGTGTCCGGAAGATGCACGCTATATCTCAGGGGGTATATATGGATTGAGCGATGCGGCTATCGGAGTGCTTCGCAGGTGTATGGCGCAGGATGTGAGCCGGATGAGGAACTATCAGCGCCGGCTGGTGAGTGAGGGGCTTGATGTGAGGGCATTCCCGATGGGAAAGATTATCGACGTGGATCATGCCGCCGATATCGAGACAGCCTGCGAATTTCTCCGCGAAGGGAATGAATAGATAGAGGGGATGTAGAAGATATATGAGGGGGAAAGTGTGGATAGGTGGGAGGAATTTATTTACTTAAAGATTAAATAATAAGAGTGAGTTTTCTAATCATCCGTAGATTGATAATTAGAGAATAGCATATAAAATTACCATATATCGTGGCAAGAATAAAGATAATTGCCGTATCGCGCGCCGGAGCGTTCTCTCCGAATCATATAGGGAATGATGCCGCCATCCTGCAGGGGGTGGTGGATCAGTTGCGTCGCCGCGGTTGCAAGGTGTTGCAATATAATGAAGAGCAGTTTCTGAATCAGCCGGATGTTGAGGCTGACCTGATTCTTAATATGTGCCGACAACCGGAATCGCTCGAAAAACTGCGCAATTTGGAGGAATCCGGAATCATTGTGGTGAACTCCGGCGATGCTATCGCCAACTGCACCCGGGAACGTATGACACTCCTGCTTCTCTCCAACGGAGTGCCTTATCCGCCATCGTTGATGGTGGACACCAATTCCGATGCGCGAGCCGAACTGGTGCGCGGCGGCTACGAACGCTGTTGGGTGAAGCGTGGCGAATTTCATGCGCAGCATAAGGAGGACGTGGCTTACTGCCGGCACATCGAGGAGACTCAGGGAGTGCTGCACGAATTCTTCTATCGCGGAATTCGGCGCGCTGTAATCAATAAGCATCTTGACGGAGATCTGATTAAGTTTTACGGACTTAAGGATGGATCGTTCTTCTACTGGTTTTATCCACTGGATGAGGGACATTCCAAATTCGGGGATGAATTTATCAACGGTGCCTCTCATCACTATAATTTTGATGAGACGCGTCTGAAAGAGATTTGTGTCAAGGCGGCTGAAGTCACCGGAGTGGATATTTATGGCGGCGATGTCATCATCAGCAGCGAAGGGGATATGAGTATCATCGACTTCAACGACTGGCCCAGTTTCGCCCCCTGCCGTGAAGAGGCAGCCCCCATTATCGCCAGGTATGTGCTGAATATAATCCGCAAGCGCATTAAAGAGGAATCAGCAGTAAAAACAGGCGAGCGCCGAGTTGCGGGCAATAGCAACATCCGATAATTAAACATTAGTATCTCACATTTCTACTTTTATGAATACCTTCCGGCGTCTGCGGGCCGAATATAGGTCGTCGCTCAAATCGATGGATACTGAGGAGACATTCGATCTCATATTTTACCGTCCTATAGGGTTCGTGTGGGCGAAGATAGCCCGCAGATTGGGCATAACCCCCAACGTTATCACCATCGCTTCCATCTTCTTGGGTATCGGTGCGGCTGTGGCTTTCTATTTCAATAATTTCTGGATAAACCTCGCAGGGGTGATATTGCTGATGTGGGCAGACAGTTTTGACTCTGCCGATGGTCAACTCGCCCGAATGACCCACCAATATTCAAGGCTCGGGAGAATCCTCGACGGATTGAGCGGTGATATATGGTTTGTGTGCATCTATGCCGCCATTTGCCTGCGTGAGAATGTGACGAGTGAATTTTTCATGGATCATAAGTGGGCTATCTGGGTGCTCGCTGTAGTCACGGGGGCATTTCACGCCATTCAAGCCGCCATGGCTGACTATTACCGCCAGTTTCA
Organism: uncultured Porphyromonadaceae bacterium; assembly: GCA_947177015.1. Lineage (GTDB taxonomy): Bacteria > Bacteroidota > Bacteroidia > Bacteroidales > Muribaculaceae > Lepagella. The sequence continues at coordinate 1,179 of CAMWSV010000003.1, read as the reverse complement.
TCTCTATTTCGTAAAGGGCGAGGGGGGCAGCGAACTCGAATCCTTAGAGGGACTCCGCGAGAAATACGCCTCTCTCAGTTGGAAGAGGGATTTTTGGCGTAAACTCGTGCTTACGTTCTATATCAACTATACGGTAGGACAGGAGAAACGTACTCCTGCCATGCAGCGTCTGCGCCGCAGGCTCTTTGAAGTCTACGGACATAATGTGCCGCAGGAATTCCGCAACAGGTTTCGTCAGGCAGGCAAGGGATTAATGAAATATACTAACATCCTGTCGTTTAACACCCGCACGTTTGCCCTCTTTGCCGCGATACTGATTTTCAGAATGCCCTGGCTTTATTTCGCGTTTGAGTTGACTGTGCTTAATGTGATTCTCGTATATATGATGTGGCGTCATGAGAGATTGTGTCGTAAGGCTTACGACTGGATTCCCGAAAATAAAGAAGCATAACCTTAAACACTGAGCCGAATGACACTTAAAGAATATTGCAGGGGGGTGAAGGGGATAATCTTCGACTATGGCGGCACTATCGATTCGCGCGGCGATCATTGGAGTGAGGTGCTGCTCCGCGGATGGCATGCCGTGCTCGGCGACGGTGTGGACCGCACGCTATTTCGTGATGCTTACGTGGAGGGGGAGCGCGCCATGGCACGTGAGCGTATCATCATGCCCGAAGATGATTTCCGCACCACACTATATAAGAAGATCCTGGTGGAACTTCGTCATTATGCCGCCCATTCCCCCGAAGGCGACGAAGTCGCCGGGAGTTTTAGTCAATCCCCGGAGATAATTGCCGGAGATATAGCCAATGCGTGCGACGGCATGGCGCGCGCCAGCGTGGAGGAAGCCCGGAGGGTGCTTGAAGCACTCAGAGAGAAATATCCGATGGTGCTGGTGTCGAATTTTTACGGTAATGTGGAGAGTGTGCTCGCAGCATACGATGTGGCGCGATATTTCGATGCTGTGGTGGAGAGTGCCGTAGTGGGTATCCGTAAGCCGGATCCCGCCATATTCTCACTCGGAGTCGAAGCCTTGGGAATGGCACCGGAGGATGTGGTAGTGATAGGGGATACGTATAAAAAAGATATTCTTCCGGCATCGGCAATCGGTTGCCGCGCTATCTGGATCAAAGGGAAGGGATGGACCGCGGCTGACGATGCGCAAGACTATCCCTATAT
>CAMWSV010000002.1 GCA_947177015.1 uncultured Porphyromonadaceae bacterium | reverse complement strand
CGCCACCGCCGCGCCCGTCACCGCGTCCGCCGCCCGTCCGCGCGAAGCCGTCCCGTTCAAAAGCCCCGCTTTTGTTTCCCAACCCCCAGCCACCCCTGAGGCATTCGCCGCCACTATGCCCGCTGCCGCGGTAGAAGCCGCCCCGCAGGTGAAGCCCGACCTTTCATGGCTCGACATCTCCGAAGCCGAGACACGCCGCCGCTTTATCGACCTAATGCTCCGCGAGGCAGGTTGGGAAGTGATGGAGACGGACGGAGACATAGTGAGCGGAAAGGCGAGCATAGAGGTAGATGTGGAGGATATGCCCAACGGAAGCGGTAAGGGGAGAGCCGACTACGTGCTCTTCGGCACAGACGGCAAACCCCTCGCGGTGATCGAAGCAAAACGCACCTCCAAGGATGCCGTGGCAGGCAGGCATCAGGCGGAACTATATGCCGACTGCCTCGAAAAACGCTACCACGTACGCCCCGTGATCTACTACACCAACGGCTACGAAATCCACTACATCGACGGACTCGGATACCCTCCACGCCGGCTCTTCGCCTTCCACACGCTCAAAGACCTCGAACTCATCATTGCGCGACGCAACGCGCCTCGCGAAATCACCGACTTATCCGTCAACGACCAAATTACCGACCGCCACTACCAGAAGCACGCGATAAAGAATATGTGTGAATGGTTTAACGCCCGCCATCGCCGCGGACTCTTGGTGATGGCTACCGGCACCGGCAAGACCCGCACCGCCATATCCCTCGTGGATGTGTTGCAGCGCAACGGCATGGTAAAAAACACCCTCTTCCTCGCCGATCGCACCTCACTCGTGAACCAGGCGGCGCGCAACTTCTCCAAACTCCTCCCCAATACGCCGGTGACCGTGCTCAGCGACAAGACCGCCGAGACAGACCCCAACGCCCGAATCACCTTCTCCACCTATCAGACGATGATCAACTACGTCAATACCGACCAAAAGCCGTATAGCGTGGGGAGGTTTGACCTCATCATCATCGACGAGGCGCACCGCTCGGTCTTCGGACGATACGGCGATATTTTCCGTTACTTCGACAGTCTGCTCGTGGGTCTGACCGCCACTCCCCGCGACCAGGTGGATAAATCTACCTACGACTTCCTTCATCTCGAAGGGGGTGAACCCACCGATTATTATGAATATTCCGAGGCGGTGAAGGATGGATATCTTGTGGACTATGAGGATTTCATACGCGGATCGAAGGTTGTGAACGAGGGCATCAGATACGCCGACCTCAGCGCTGAAGAGAAAGAGCAACTCGAAGAGGTGTGGGAATACGAGCAATTGAACCGGGACCCCGATATCGACCCCGAACCCCGCGACATTTCAGAGAGCGAGATCTTCAAATATATCTACAATACCGACACCATCGACAAGATGCTGCAGGACCTTATGACCAACGGACTGCAGATTCAATCCGGCGAGATGATAGGGAAGAGCATCATCTTCGCGATGAACTCCAAGACCGCCAGACTCATCGTGGAGCGCTTCAACCGTCTATATCCCGAATACGGCGCCGACTTCTGCCAACAGATAGACTACTCGATAGACTACTCCCAGGATCTGATTGACCGCTTCAGCATGCGCGGCAGAATGCCACAGATTGCGGTGTCGGTGGATATGCTCGACACCGGTATCGACGTGCCCGACGTGTTAAACCTCGTATTCTTCAAGCGTGTGCGCTCGCGCATCAAATTCATGCAGATGATCGGGCGCGGCACGCGTCTGAGTCCGGATATCTTCGGCGCCGGCGGCGACAAAGAGAAATTCTATATTTTCGACTGGGGGGGCAACTTCAATTACTTCGGCGCCGGGCATAAGGAGGGAAAAGCGGTGAAAGCCACCTCACTCACCGAGCGGCTCTTCGGCGTGCGTGCCGACATTGCATGCTTGCTGCAGGGAGCGCAATATCAGGCGGATGAATTCGCCGTCAGATTGCACGACGAACTCAAGCGGACGCTCCCGGCGGAGGTGGGTCGCCTTGACGACGCCCACATCGCCGTGCGCAACCACTGGGAGGCGGTGGATAAATACCGCCGCCCCGAGGCGTGGCAATATATATCCGAGGTGGATGTGCAGGTGATGAAGAATGAGGTGGCACCCTTGCTCCCCAAATCGCTCGAAAACGAACTCGCCAAGAAATTCGATCTCCTGTCGCTCTACGTAGAGTTGGGCATGCTTGACGAGACATTTGACAGCAGCAGACACGAGGCGCAGATAACACAAATTGCCGAGGCTCTCCGCAAGCGCAGTTCGATTCCCGATATCAAAGCCAAGATGCCGCTGCTCAACGAGGTGATGACCTCCGCCTTCTGGGAAGAGAAGACCCTGCGCTCGATTGAAAATCTTCGCCGCGAACTGCGCGACCTGATGAAATATCTGGTAACCGACGGTGGCAAGACCTTCACCGTGACCATCGAAGATGAAATCACGGACGGAGGGAGAGGGGAGAGGATCAACACCGATGTGAGTTACCGTGAGAAACTCCTCGACTTCCTCGCCAAACATCGGGATCATCCCGTGCTTCAGAAGATTCATAATCTGGAATATCTCACCGGCGAGGATATCGACCGACTGGAGCATATCCTCTGGCAAGAACTGGGTACTAAAGAGGACTATGAACGCTATCTGCGCCATGAGAAAATGACGGAGGATATACCCGTGGCGGCCTTTATCCGTAAGATAGTGGGACTCGACCGAAAGAAGGCGATAGCCCTTTTCACCGAATTTATATCAGCCAACACGCTAACTGCGGGACAGGAAGAATTCATCAACAACATCCTGAACTACGTATGCATGAACGGCGACATGAAAAAGAGTGTATTCCGCGACAACCGCATCTTCCGCGACTCGCTGATGAAGCATTTCCCGGAGAAGGTGCCGCAGGTGGCTCAATTCGTCGCGATGCTCCACGATGCCATCACCGCCGCATGATTCCGACAACTTTGGCGCGCTATTTGTTATATATTTGATATATATAAGTATATAGGAAAATTTTATGGCACTAAACAGATCCATCAATATAGATTACAAGACCGTCCGCGATCTCATCGCCGCCGACCGACTCCGCGAGGCGGCATCCCGGCTCAGGGAGATGGCAGGCAACGGCAACTTCCGGCTTATCGAGCAACTCAACCGCACCGAGACCACCTATACCTATCTGCTGCAATCGCTGCAATGGCTCAAGGACGGCAGGAAAGATCCGGAGCGCAACAGGATTCTCAACAACATACGTGAATCCCTCTTCACGATCCTCGATGAATATTACGATGAGGTGGTGGGGAAGGACTCGTCGAGCCAATATTATACCCTGCGCAGATTGGCGGCGTTCTCCGCACTCAACTACTCCGAAGCCATCGGCAGATACCTCAGTGCCGATGCCTCGGCTCAACTGCAGTTTGACAAGCAATCGAAAGAATACCGCGATGCCGTGGTGTCAAAAAATATGGCGCTAAAAGATCTCTTCTCCATTGTGCTCACCATGCGTGCCGCCGACCTGAAGAAAGACATCCGTTCGATCGAGAACGTAATTGTGGATGATGACCTCTCTTTCTCCCTGCGTGCGGTGCTTATCGGCGGTTTGATTATGAAGGGACTTCGCAGATACTCCTCTGAAATTTTCACCACTCTGCTCAACATATATGCCAAAGCCTCATCAGAGAAGATCAAGGCTCGCTCGGCGGTGGGTATCGCCCTTATTCTCGACAGATTCCCGGCGCGTGTGGCAAAGGATGAAGACCTGCAGACCCGCTTCGAACTCCTTGCCGACGACCTCACCTTCTACACCCGTATGCGCGAGACCGTCTACGCGCTGGCGCGTGTGCGTGGCGCCAAGAAATTCAACGCCCGCATCAAAGAGGAGATCCTTCCCGACCTGCAGAAGATGACCCCCGACTTCCTCAAGAATATCCGGAATGAATCGGGAGAGATCGACCTTGAAAAATTGGAGGAGAATCCGGAATGGGAAAATATTATGTCGAATACGGGGATTGAGAAGCATATACGTAAATTCTCGGATATGCAGAATCATGGAGCCGATATGATGCTGGCGCTATTCGAGAGTGTGAGCGGCGACCCCTTCTTTAACGATATGGATGCGTGGTTCAGACCTTACGAGCCGTGGGAAATAGACCGGCTCGGTCTGCCCGAGGAATTCAATTCCGTAATGGACCTCTACGCGCTGAATCCCGGTGCGTGCGATTCCGATAAATTTGCGATGTTGATAAATATGCGCCGTATGCCGAAGCAGGCTATGGATATGCTGAAGAGTACCATCGAGGCGCAGGCGCAGCAGATAAATGAGGAGATGAAGGGCTTCACGCTGCACTCCTCGATACCGGAATTCGAACTGGAGACCTATAACTTCGCGCGCACTCTCTATCGCTTCTTCAATTACTTCAAGCATCGCGCCGAGTTCCGCAATCCCTTCGAGCGCGCGCTCGATCTCAGCGCCTGGCCTTTCGTGGGAGAGGTCTTCATGCAGACGGAGATAATCAGTGCGGTGGCTGACTTCTATTTCAAGCAGGGTTTTCATGAGGATGCCATAAGATATTACCGGATGCTCGCCGACTCCTCCAAGGATGATAAGATTCGCGACCTCGCCAACCAGAAGATAGCCTTGGCATACGAGCGCAGTGGCGATCTCGACAACGCCCTCATCTATTTCAAGACTGCGGCGCTGATGAATCCTGAAGATGAGTGGGTGGCGAAGAAGATAGTGCGATTGGGACAGAAATCGGGCAAACTTACCTCCGATCTGTTGCAACCGCTGCTTCTGCTCCACAATAAAGATAAGAACGACCTGACGTATCTCCTCCCCTTGGCTGATATGGAGGTGAGCGGGAAGATAAGACAGAGGGAAGAAAACGCTCAGCCGTACAAATTTCTCGACCGCGCTGTATATGTGGCACCCGAGAATCCGAATGTGCTCAGACTCATTCTGAAAAAATGGCTACTGGCGCAGGATGAGCCTGATTCCGACAATCCTGATTCCGCGCGGCATGATTCCGAGGTGAAGGCTACGGTAGCGGCACTCCGCAATAATGTGGAGATGTATCTGGCGGCGCGCTCGCTTTCTGATTCGATAGGAGGGGATGGGGAGAGCGCTGCGGAGGCGGGAACGGCTGAGGAATTGGAATCGATGGTGGAGGATGAGAAATGGTTGATGGATTACGCCTTAGCGATAGATTCGATAGGGGATGCCCTTGAGGCGCTGCACGGGATGGCTCGCCTACGCAATGACAAGATAGACCGCCGGGAGATCGAGCGGCATCTCCGCCTTCAATTCGGGAATCACCCGCTCCGCGGGCGGATAGCCTCAGCGCTCCCCCTCCTCTTTGATGCCCTCGGCTAAGACCTGAGTGGCGCCCGCTCTCTTCAGGCTTACTCCTTGTGGACGGCTTCCACCCCCTAAAGGGGCTACACCGAACCGGGAGGACCGCACCGCTTCCCAACTGCTCATTGCGGCATTTGGCTTCTTGGCAGAAGGGATGGCACAATGGGAGACGGAGGGATATTTTAGAGATTAAACTTGACTAAATTAAAATTAATTGCTAAATTTGTAATTAATTTATTTTGCAATTAATTCTAAATTTGCAATTAATTCTGAATTTGCAATATTAACTTTTAAGAAAAAAAGATAATGGTAATTCAAAGATGGCAGTCGGTGCTGCTTTTGATCTGTGTGGTGCTGATGGGGTGCTTCTCGTTTATGTCGCTGGGTCAGATCAATGTGGATTCAGTCTATTATGACTTTATGCCTTGGGGTATTATCCCGATGGGTGACAATGCCGCTGAAAGCGTGAGCGTGTCTACCTGGTATATCTTCGCTATCTCGTTGCTTTCGGCATTGCTACCGCTCATAGCGATCTTCACATTCAAGAATCTGAAATTGCAGAAGCGACTCTGTATGCTTACCGTAGTGGCGCTGATCTGCGTGATTCTTGCGTGCGCTATTATCGCCTATCAGGCTTTCAGCGATGCTGATGTGGATTGGTCTTCAATGATCTGCGCTCCCTTTATCTCGCTGATCTCAGTGGCAATGGCTTACCAGCGCATCAGTGCCGACCAGCGCACTATCCGCGAATCGGAACGCCTCAGATAACTTTCTAATAAAATTATCGGAATTATCGGAATAATTGGAATTATCGGAATTATCTTGATCTTCTAATCTCTTTCAGATTTCAATCTCCTCCAATCTTTTCCAATTCTCCTCCAATCTTTTCCAATTCTCCTCCAATAACTCCAATCCCCTCCAAAACAGAAAAAAAATAATGGCAAAGGAATTAAAGAACTTTACGAAACGTTCGGATAATTATTCCCAGTGGTACAATGAATTAGTTGTGAAGGCTGACCTTGCTGAGCAGTCGGCAGTGCGCGGATGTATGGTGATAAAGCCATACGGATATGCTATCTGGGAGAAGATGCAGCAGACCCTTGACGGCATGTTTAAGGAGACCGGCGTGCAGAATGCGTATTTCCCCCTCCTGATCCCGAAATCCTTCCTCTGCAGAGAGGCGGAGCATGTAGAAGGATTCGCAAAGGAATGTGCGGTGGTGACTCACTATCGCCTTAAGAACGACCCCGACGGCAACGGCGTCATCGTAGACCCTGCCGCCAAACTCGAAGAAGAGTTGATCGTGCGTCCCACCTCGGAGACAATCATCTGGGGTACATATAAAAACTGGATTCACTCATGGCGCGACCTGCCGATTCTCGTGAATCAGTGGGCTAATGTAATGCGTTGGGAGATGCGTACACGTATGTTTCTGCGCACGGCGGAATTCCTATGGCAGGAGGGTCACTGCGCTCACGCCACCGCAGACGAATCTCAGAAGCGCACGGTGGAGATGATCAATCTCTATGCAACGTTCGCCGAGAAGTATATGGCTATGCCGGTGATCGTGGGTGTGAAGAGTGAGACCGAGCGTTTCGCCGGAGCCATCAATACCTACACTATCGAGGCTCTCATGCAGGATGGTAAGGCACTGCAGAGCGGCACTTCCCATAACCTCGGACAGAACTTCGCCAAGGCATTCGACGTGACCTTCGTGAACAAAGAGAATAAGCCCGAACTCGTATGGGCTAACTCATGGGGAGTAAGTACCCGACTCATGGGTGCCCTCATCATGACTCACTCTGACGACAATGGTCTTGTGCTTCCGCCGCACCTCGCCCCGATTCAGGTGGTGATCATCCCCATCTATAAAGATGAGGAGGGGAGAAAGGCTATCGCTGAAAAAGTGGAACCCCTGCTCGCAGAATTGAAGAAGAAGGGTATCAGCGTGAAATTTGATGATGCCGATAACAAGCGACCCGGTTTCAAATTCGCCGACTATGAAGTGAAAGGTGTGCCCGTGCGTCTCGCATTGGGGCAGCGCGACCTTGAAAACGGTACTGTGGAACTTATGCGCCGTGACACTCTCGAAAAAGAGACGGTATCATTCGACGGCATCGCCAACCACATCGAGAACCTTCTTGAGGATATTCAGAAAAACCTCTTTGAGAAAGCCAAAAAGTATCGTGACGAGATGACGTATGCCGTAGACACCTACGACGAATTCAAGGAGCAGATCGAAAAGGGCGGCTTCATTCTTGCACACTGGGACGGCACTCCCGAGACAGAGGAGAAGATCAAGAACGAGACAAAGGCTACGATCCGCTGTATCCCACTGGAGGGTGACGAGACACCCGGCAAGTGCATGGTGACAGGCAAACCCTCGGCAAGAAGAGTACTCTTTGCAAGAGCATACTAAGCATAACCGCATGGTGAAGTCTGCGGGCTTTATAGCCCGGGATTTTGCTCATGCCTGACTCTGCAAACTAACTTAAATCCATGAAATTCAAATCCAATATCTTATTAGCAATGTCGCTCGCCACCGGTATGCAGGCCGGGGCGGCGACATTATCGCTTAATGACTTCTGCGACCTGAAGGTGGCTACCCCCGCCGGAGTGAAGGAGATGGTTCCGCTGAGCGATGGAGAGACCTATTCCTGCATCTCGAACGATGGCAATTCCATTGAAGTGTATTCTTACCGCACGGGTAAGAAAGTATCGACCCTCTTTGACGTGAACACCGTGAAGGGTGATCTCAAGATAGATGAGTTTGAGGGATACACCATCTCAGACAATGGGAAGTATATACTGCTCTGGAACGATTCGGAGAAGATATACCGCCATACGTTCAGAGCCTCCTACTATGTTTATGACGTAAGGAGAATGACGCTGAAGAAGGTTTCGGAGGGTGGTCCGCAGCAGGGGGCGGTGCTATCGCACGACGGCAGATGCGTGGCTTATCAGCGGGGCAACAATATCTATATCGCTAATCTTGACTATGGCACCGATAAGAAAATCACCGACGACGGCGAGATAAACAAGATCATCTACGGCACTCCCGACTGGGGCTACGAAGAGGAATTCGCAGTGCTCAATACAATCCGCTGGAGTGCCGACGACAACACACTCGCCTTCATGCGTTTCGATGAGTCGAAAGTGCCCGCCTACAGTTTTGACAACTACCGCAGTTACTGCGATACGGATCCCGACGGCGATCTCTATCCTGCCACCTATACGTATAAGTATCCCTTGGCAGGCTATCCCAACTCGATCGTGAGTGTCCACTCCTATAATCTCAACGATCAGAGCATGAAGAAGATGGATCTCCCCCTCAAGGAGACAGACTACATCCCCTCGCTCGAATTCGACGGACTCGGCAAGGATCTTATGGTGATGATTCTCAACAGAGATCAGAATCATCTCGAACTCTACAAGGTGAATCCGGCGTCGACTGTGGCTCACCGCATCCTTGTGCAGGACTCGAAGGCATGGCTGGCTCCCGACTCGTATCAGATGGTGAAGTATGATGCCACGGGATTCGTGATCGGTTCGGAGGCATCCGGTTATCGCCATCTTTACCGCTACGACTACTCCGGCAATATGCAGCGCCAGATCACTAAAGGTGATTTCAACGTGACCGACTTCTACGGATATGACGCCAAGCGCGGACTATATTATGTGCAGACCACTTCGTTGGGAGCGATCAATCGCAATGTGGCATCGGTAGATAATAAAGGGAATCTGAAACTGCTTCACGGTCAGCCGGGCACTGAATCCGCTGACTTCAGTACCAATTTCGATTACTATCTGAGAAATTACAGCAACTCGACCACGCCTCCTGTCTACAGTATCTATACCAATTCCGGCAAGATGGTGCAGACTATGGAAGACAACGCGCAGTATGCCGCCAAATATGCCGATGCTCCCAAGATGGAATTCATCAAGGTGAAGAATGCGGCCGGGGAGGAGATGAACGGTTATATGATCAAGCCGGCAGACTTCAATCCCTCGAATAAGTATCCGCTGGTGATGTATCAGTATAACGGACCGGACTCACAACTCGTGCTGAATAAATGGAGCATGGAGGGTGTGTTCTATATCGCGTCGCAGGGGTATATCGTTTGTGCGGTAGATGGCAGAGGCACCGGCAACCGTTCGCGTCAGTGGGCTCACGCCGTTTATCGCGACCTGGGCAATCTGGAGGTCAAAGATCAGTTGGCGGGAGCGAAAGAGATTGCACGCATGCCCTTTGTAGATGCTTCGAGAATGGGATGCTTCGGCTGGAGTTACGGCGGCTACATGACCCTGATGGAATTGAGTGCCGACGGATGTCCGTTCAAGTGCGGTGTATCAATGGCGCCCGTGACTGACTGGAGATTCTACGACTCGATCTATACCGAACGCTACATGCAGACTCCCCAGCAGAATCCCGGCGGATATTCATCTTCATCTGCACTGAACCGCACTGACAAGATGACGAAGAAACTGCTCATCATGTCAGGTACTTCCGATGATAACGTGCACTACTACAACACTTTGAAATATACTTCAAAGTTGAACTACGAGGGTACGCTGTTTGATATGATGTCGTTTGCCGGTTTTGAGCATAGCCTGAGGATGTGTAATGCCCGTGCGAGTCTGTTTAACAAAGTTGTGGATTATTATAATCATAATCTGAAATAAATACATAAGTAAGATACTTTAGAGACTTACTTAACGGAATAAATTGGCAAAATGAAATATAAAATATTACTCTTATCGTGGTTGATTCCGGGATTAGCCGCCACATCTTTTGCAGAAGACAATATGCAAAGACGTGAGTTGGAATTTACCTACAACGTGAATAATCAGCAACCTTTCGGCTACGGCTTCGCACGATGCGATACTTACGACATCTGTATCTGCCTGAATGATCCGATGCTTGCCGGCGGCGAACTGAATTCGATGCGGGTTCCGCTGCCGGTGGTGGAGGGTTGCAAGGTAAATCCCCAAGGAGCCGTGTGGGTAAGCGCCACACTGCCCGACGGTGAGATCTCAGCCGCCAACTGCGTGGGGTATAAAAATGTGTCGATCACTGGAGATAAAGTGGAATGTGTCTTCGACAAGGGTATCATGATTCCTGCCGATGGTCTCTATATCGGGTATACGATCACCGTAGACGAGATTGCGAGCGGCGTGCGAACCTTCCCAATCGCAGTGGTGAACGGCAATTCCGAAGGGAGCCTCTATTACCGCACCGCGCAGAACAGTCGATGGGACAAGACTTACTCCCGTATGGACTATATGAGTGCGATGACCGTGACTCTGGATATGGATATTCCTCAATCGGCAGTATCTATCGAAATCCCCTCCGGATTCAGAGCCAAAGCAGGCGATGAGACGGAAATGGAAGTCAGATGCAAGAATAGGGGAGTGAACCCGCTGAAGAGTATCAAATATCAGATCACTACCGGCGGGAAAAACTCCACCGGAGAATTGAAATTCACAGGAGAAGGAGAGTACGGTACAGTGAGTCCTGCGATGGTGAAATTCACCGCTCCCGAAGAATTGGGGGATGCAGGGCTTGAGATCAAGGTGCTCGAAGTGAACGGGATTGTCAATGACGGGGTATCCCCCACGGTGCAGATGGACTATCGCGTACTCCCTGTGATTCCCAAATATCGACCATTGGTGGAGGAATATACCGGACTGTGGTGCGGCAACTGTCCGGCAGGATGGGTGGCACTTGAGGAAGCGATCGACACCTACGGCGATGACTTCGTATACATCACATATCATATCAATGATATACTGACCTCATACGCCACGCTTCCGGCAAATCCCAAATCGGTGCCGGCAGTGGGTGTAAACCGGTATTCACTCGGATCATTCGCAGACATCCCCAATATGCTCCCTGACTTCGTGAATAATCCCACGGATGTGGATCTGCGTGTGAATATCACCTGGACCGATGAAAGCAAATCAGCCATAAAAGCCACTGCCGACGTGACCTTTATGGAAGAACCCGAAGAGGGAAGATTTGAAACAGAACTGATATTGGTATGCGACAAACTTTCGGATCCCACATGGGCGCAGACCAACTACTTTATCGGCGACACATCACGCACCGGAAAATACTGGGATATCTTCACGAAGGGTTCCGCTTACGTGTTCGGACTTGACTATAATTCGGTAGCCGCTCTCAACTACAAAGCGTCTCAATTGGTGGGATCGATACCTCAGATGCCGGAAGTGTTTGAGACATATAAAATCAGCGGAAACTTCAATCTTGCCGACGGCAAAAGCGCTAAAGGTGTGCAACTCACCGGTAATAAAGAGAATATAAGAGTTATAGCAGTGCTGATGGACACCTTCGCCGGAACGATGTTGAATTCGGCGTCTTCACCGCTGTCGAGATATTGCACAACAGAGAGCGACATCAACGGAGTGGAATCGGTAAAGGGTGAGACCGAAGTGGTAAAGATCGTGAATTACGACCTTGCCGGCAAACAACTTACAGTAGAGCCGCACGGAATCCCCTATATTCAGGTCAAGACCTACGCCGACGGGAGCATCGCAAGCGAAAAACGCTGTAATCTCTAAGTATAAATCATCGAAGAGCGCGTATGGACTCCTAAACGGAAGCGCATACTTAACTCTAAAAATTGCAGAGCGTATTGAACTCTTAAAGCGGAGTAGAGGACTTACAAAAATGTTTGGTCAACTCCGGGATAAAGGGGGCAATACGCTCTAAATTTAATATTATGAGTGGTGCCGGACGGGAATGACAAAGATAAACTGCGTTTTTAACATTTGGAAGTACTAAAAAACGAATAAAAAGTTTTATTATACGGAAAATATTGTATACCTTTGCAAAGAATCCGGGAAACACTCGGAAAAAATGTGCGTATATACTTGACTCCGGAATGTCGGAGAAACAGAAAAAATAGTTGGAATGGAAGATTTACGTAAAGTAAATAGTTTGCAATTTTATTCATTCTGGAAGAATCTTTCAATAGGTCTTCTGGTGTGGATAGCGACATTGGCATTCTGCAGAATGTTGCCCTTCTATGCCGCGCCGGTGGTATCGGTTCTTGCGGCTCTGTTTCTGTATGGTGTGACATATAATTCACGCATGAGCGAAGACGGGAGTTGCACGCTTGTGCTATACAGTCTGCTTTACAGCACGATTAACTTCACGGTGGTTACGGTGGCGCTGAATGTGCTTGCGCTGACCAACGTGATTACGCTTCCAAAAGAACTTACCTTTCTCGAAGATCCGTTTGTGCCGTCGCTGCTTATGAATCCGGTGGCATTCGTGACATTTACTGTGCTCTATCTGCGCAGAAATCATCTCAGTTGCTGCCGAGAATGTAAACTTAAGGCAGGCGACTTCTATGAGAGAGGTAGAACGGGTCAGATATTCCGCTATGAGTCATATTATCAATTGCGGAACCTCGCCACCATGTTCGGTGTGCTTTCCTTGCTGGTATGGGGTTATTACTACTTCGTATTCATGGATTTGAACGTAAATGCCCGCGACTGGTACGTGTTTACGTGGCTCACCGTGATTGCCATCGTGATAGATGAGGTGTATTTCATCTTCAGATATTATAACCTCTATCTCGACCTTAAGGATAGCGATGAGATAATCTCGCAGGAGGAACTTCAGGATATGACTGCGAAGACTTATCTGAGATTCTACTTGATCTGCGACAATAAGATTTTTTTCGATCCTCATTCCATAGATTCCCAGACTCAGTATCGCGAGGTGATCAATACCCCCTTGATTACTAAGAGAGCCGTCAACGGTATCCCCTTGCCGGAGGTGAGAAATATAATCCGTAAGATGACGGGCGATCTGGATGGCGAACTGAAATTCTTCTATGGCAGAAAGAGTACGGATCTGAAGAATCATTCCGTATTGAGATACTTCTATTTTCTGCCCGGCAAACCGGAGGATTATCCCGAAATGCCGGTGCCGGGAGAATGGATGGACTTTGAGGATGTTAAGCGAATCTATACGCGTACGCCCGGCAGATTCAATTCGATGACCGTGATGGACCTTTCGCGCCTTGCCACGATTATCCTTACGGAGAAGATCTTTAATGAAGACGGCAAGCGGAAGAATAAGATTAAATCCTATAATCCGTCGTTTAACCTCCATGACGTTAAGAATTCTCAACTTGACTTCCAGGACGATAAGTGGGTAAGAATCTCCATGTTTAATTCCGATACTCCGTTCTATAGCATAAAGAAGTTTTTCAAGGGGAAACCGAAGACAAGATAAGCGCTTATTATTATTGAGAATATGCGTTACGAAAGTATCACGGTGACGGGTCCCACGGCCTCGGGGAAGACCGGGAAGGCTGTGGCTATTGCCAAGGCGTTTGACGGCGAGATCATCAGTGCTGATTCACGTCAGGTCTACAGAGGTATGGATCTCGGAACGGGAAAAGACCTTGATGAGTATGACGGAGTGGCGTATCATCTGATCGATATAGCCGACGCAGGGGAGAAGTATAATCTGCATAAATATGTAAGAGACTTTCACCGGGTATATGCCGATATACTTTCGCGTGGGAAGATGCCGGTGATCTGCGGTGGTACTGGGCTCTATCTCGAAACAGTGTTGTCAGGGATTGTCTTGCCCGAGGTGGGTGAGAACCCGGAATTGAGGAATCGGCTCGCAGACAAAACGCTCGACGAACTGACGGCGATATTGTCGACATATAAGATACTACATAACACTACTGATGTTGATACCTGCCAGCGGGCGATTCGCGCGATAGAGATTCACGAATATTATCGTACTCATCCGGAGGAGGCGGCTCTGACTAAATCGGTTGCTGACCGACGATTGAATTCCTTGATTATTGGTGTGGATATACCGCGTGATGATCGCCGGGAACGAATATCGCAGCGCCTTCAGGCACGTCTGGATGCCGGAATGGTGGAGGAGGTGCGCAGACTGCTCGATGAGGGTGTACCGGCGGAATCATTGATTTATTACGGTTTGGAATATAAGTTTCTGACACTCCATGCTATAGGAGAGATCAGTTACGAAGATATGAAACATGATCTGGAGATTGCCATTCATCAATTTGCTAAGCGTCAGATGACGTGGTTCAGAGGTATGGAGCGCCGTGGCTTTGAATTACACTGGCTCCCTTATAATCTTTCAAATGAAGAATTTACAGAGCAGGTTGAAGCCATGATGAAATGAATCGTGCAATAGATCAGCATATAATTCAGGCGCGTCAGTAATAAGATTGATAATCTCGGTAATGTAATTAAAGCATTTCAGGACGAAGATTCAAGAGTTCCGTGTATGATTCAGGCACGTCAGTAATAAGATTGATGCTGATTTAGATCTCGACATAGACATGTATAAAATATAAATAAGCGGGGGCTTCGTGATAATCAACGAAGCCCTCGCTGCAGTTTATACCGGTTTTCTTATCAAACTTTTTTCTTATCAAACTTTTTTCTTATCAAACTTTTTTCTTATCAGACTTTTTTTTCTTATCAGACTTCTTGATTATTTAGCCTTGAAGAATGTGACGATGTCGCGAGGGGTGAACTTCTTACCTTTGAGGAGGATTGACGAGGTGTAGATCTTGCCGGCGATTGCCATTGCGCCCCAAGCGCAGAAGTAAAGGATAAGGATGCTGATGACAGACTCCCAGAGCGGAGCAGTCTGAGTGATGGCATTGACGGCACCGATGGTGGGGGAGGTGAACGGGATGTAACTGAGTACACGGATTGTGATGCCGCTACCGTGGTCTACGGCGTATTCGCCGATATAGAAAGAGAAGAGGAGAATGAAGGTGAGTACAGCCATGTATTCCTGATTCTCGTTGTTCTTATCCGTCATGGCTCCCACAGCGGCAAATAATGATCCGAAGAAGATATAACCTCCCACGAAATAGAGGATACTCCATACGAAAGCCATGACGTAATCGTATGTGAGAATTTCATTCCAGGGGATTGTCACGGAGAAGATGACCACTATTCCCGCAACCAGGGCGATGATAATGACGCCCCAGAGGAAAAGTTGGGTGAGACCCACGAGTCCTACGGATATGATTTTGGCAAGCATCATGGTGCGACCCGGCACACAGGTGGCGAGTATCTCGACGATTCGGTTGGTCTTCTCAGTCTTGACCTTCTGGAAAATCATCGAGCCGTACATCATGATGAATATTGTGAGAAACATACCCATCATCAATCCGATGGCCTTAAGGGGAGTCATGCTGTCGGGGTCGGGTTCCATGATGGAATTCTGCAACTTCATAGCCGAGTCGGACTCACTCAGTAGATAACCGGCGACAACGCCGAAGACCACCATCAGTATGGGGACGATAAATGTCGAGATCCAGAAGGATTTGGCAGATATATCGGTCTTATATTCGTTGCGAATAATCAGTGATAATTGTGACACTTTATAATCAATATTTAAAAATTTATAATATGTTCAGTTGGGAATACTCTGAAATCAAAAAATGCGGATATTCTAAGTGTGAGGGAGAGATAATGCTCACGACGTTTGCTCACCGGAGGTATACTTTATAAATATATCCGTGAGCGAGGGGAGAGCCTCTTCAAAATGCACAATATCAGACTGGATGGCTACTGCGTCGAGGATATCCATATTTGATTTGTCGGGTATCTTCTTAAGAGAGTAAGAATATCCCTTGCGCCAATGCAGAGTCTTTATGGGGGTTATCTCAGAGATAACGTCGCTGCCGGCGAGGGCATCCAAGGCGAGCGGAGAGGTTGTGGTAAGGAGGAGGGAATCATCCTTATTGCTTTCCTTTATATTCTCAATGGAATCCTTCACGAGGAGTTTGCCTTTATTGATGAGTGCGATGTCGCTGCACATCTCCTCGATGGCAGGCATATTGTGGGAAGAGAGCATGATGGTGACACCGCGCGAGTGAAGGCGTTCGATCAACTGTTGAAGCAGATTACCATTGATGGGATCGAAGCCGCTGAAGGGTTCGTCGAGAATAACGAGATCGGGTTCGTGGACGAGAGTGGCGATAATCTGCACCTTCTGCTGATTACCTTTCGACAACTCCTTGATTCTGCGGCGACGGTCATCGTAGATATTGAAGAGTGAGAGGTAGTCATTCATCACCTCGCGAAGGCGTTTGGGATCACCCCCTTTGAGTCTGCCGAAATAAAGTATCTGGTCCTCAACGCGCATTTTATCGTAGAGTCCGCGTTCCTCGGGCATATAACCGATTTTTCTGCCGGTGATGAGGTCGGCCGGTTGACCGTTGATGAGCGCTTCGCCGGCATCGCTCACCATAATGCCGTTTATGATTCGCAGAAGGGTGGTTTTTCCGGCACCGTTAGGACCTAACAGTCCGAGAATCGAGCCGCGTGCCACATCGAAACTAACATCATCGAGAGCGAGTTTCTCGCCGAAATTCTTCCGGAGACTGCGAACGCTCAAGTTACTCTCCTGACTCCCGACAGGTTCAGGCGAATTATTAATCCGGTTCATAATTTATATCTTATTCTTATTTATCTTTTAAGAGTGAAATCCTTGAATTATTGCCGGAATCCACTTCATATTACTTGATCTTTCGCGGGCAAAGCACTCGCTCGCCGATATCCTTGGCAATCTGCGACCTCATGAGCATGATTGAGGATATTTTCTGCTGAATCATTCGCATACGCGGCATTATCTCCTCGCTGGGGATATTGTCGGAGACGGGACATTCCTCCTCACTCATATTTTCATCAAGTTTTTTGGAGAGATCTCGAAGTTCTGCCATCAAATTATGGAGCATCTCATTGAGAATTTCCGACTTCCATTCAGTAATGGCGCGCACCACCTCTTCCAGTTCGCAAAACCGCGTATCGGCGGGGACTGCTGAATAAATTTTTGAGAGGACGTATTTTTCGACAATAACATCGTTGGCTACCGATCGGACGGCATCATCTTCGTGGCTGGCGAGAAGATTGCCCGGATAAAGACGCGCGAAATCACGGATGGCCTGATTATACTCCTGCTCCAGATCGTTTTCGAGTTTGATTTCGGCACGTTCGATGTCGCTTAGCGAGCCGCCCGAAGCGGATATTCCGATATGTCCCTCGCGGCGCTTCTCATCAATAGAAGCAGCCACTTTCGCTTTTTCCTCACGAAGATCCATGATGTAATCCTCGATAGTATTGAGCAACAGGTCATACACCGACTTATATTCCGGCACGGAAAACTCCACCTTATCCGCTGCCAACTCATCGGCGATGAAATCGAGAATGAAATAAGGCTCAGCGTTATCTTCATCGGCAGGGGGAGGATTACCTACATTTGCCGGTGGGAGTGGGACGGACTGATCCTGAGCATCATCGTTAGGGGGCATCTCAAGATAGCCATATTTCACAATCAATTCGATGAGACGCTTCTCAAGCGGTTTCATAGGATTGCGCCGGAAAACCTCATTCTTACGGATAGATTCGATTAACCCGGCTTCGCGAGCCGCCACTGTATCCGAAGAGCCCGACTGACTATCCGGAGCGGCAGAGGCATCTCCGGAGAGGGCGGATTGCTGCACACCACTTTGAAGACCTTGAGCATCAGAGGAGGAAGTAGCCGCGGATAAATTACCGGGCGCGGGCTCGGCGGCTTTATCATCGGGATAACGGCGATATAGTTCGCGGCGTTCGCGATCGAGTCGCATCTGGCGGAGTTTCTGATTGCGAGCCCGCTCCACGGCTGCCGCTATCGCCTGTTCATCCACATCGAGCCGGCGCGAGCACTCCCCGACGTAGATCATGCGGTCAACGTAGTCCGGTATACAGGCTATGGACTCCACAACGCTATTGACCACTTCCGCTTTTTTTCGCGGATCATCGCCAATCTCCTTCATCAATACGTTGATCTTGAAGCGTACTATGTCGCATGAATTTTTATCTACGTACTCCTTTAGTTGCTCAGGGGTATTAGCCTTGGCGAAGGAATCGGGGTCATGACCATCGGGGAGGAGGAGAACGCTGACTTTCATCTTATGGGAGAGGAGCATGTCGATGCCGCGCAAGGCAGCCTTGATGCCTGCCGCGTCGCCATCATAGAGGAGGGTGATATTGGAGGTGAAACGGTGGATGGTTGCGATCTGTCCATCGGTGAGAGATGTGCCGGAAGAAGCCACTACATTTTTCAATCCCGACTGCCACATAGAGATGACGTCGAGATACCCCTCTACGAGGAAACAGTTGTCTTGACGCACTATCTCATTTTTAGCCTGGTATATGCCGTAGAGTTCGTTATTCTTATGGTAGAGTACGGATTCGGGTGAATTGATGTATTTCGCTTTGCTCCCCTTGAGATCGCGCCCTCCGAAACCTACTGTCTTACCCGATGAGTTCATGATGGGGAAGATGACACGGCCACGATATTTATCGTAGAGATCACCGTTCTGTCCCACGCCTGAGAGCCCGAGTGACTTGAGAGTCTCGGCATCGAAACCCTTACTGAGCATGGCGGAGGTGATGTGATTGCCCTTGTCGAGGGCATAGCCTAAATGAAACGCCTTGACAGCCTCATCCGTGACGCCGCGCTGGTAGAGATAGGAGAGACCGATATCATTACCCTCCTGATTATTCAAGAGGTCGGACTCCATGATGTGCATGGCGGTCTCGGCGGCGATGAGGAGTCCTTCGCGCTCGGTGGCTACCCGGCGCTCCTCGGGGGTGAGGTCGCGCTCTTCGACCTTGATGCCGTATTTTCTGGCGAGTTGCTTGAGTGCATCGTAATAGGAGATATTCTCCTTCTCCATGATAAAATGTACCGGCGAGCCACCTTTGCCGCAAGAGAAGCACTTGCAGATATTTCGCCGCGGATTGACGGAAAACGATGGAGTACGCTCATTATGAAAGGGACACAGCCCCATATAATTGGCACCGCGCTTTTGAAGATGCACGTAATCGCTTACAACCTCTACAATGTTGGCTGTATCCTTGATGCGTTGTACAGTGGCTTTATCAATCATTCAGGATTGTGTAGCGTTTTTGTTTTATCAATCGTTTAAATTGCGTAATACTTCGCAGATGGCATGAATTTTTTCGTTGGTGCTCAGCCGGGTGGGCACAAGGGGCAGACGGAGTTCGTTTTCGATCATACCCAGAGCGTTGAGTGTGCATTTCACGCCGGCGGGGTTGCCGTCTACGAAGAGGAGATTGAAGAGTTCCTGAAACTGGAAATGCAGCGGGAGTGCTGCTTTGAAATCACCGTCGAGACACTTCCGTACCATAGTGCCGAACTCCTTGGGGAAGGCGTTGCCAATCACAGAGATAACTCCGGTGGCACCCAATGTCATGAGGGGGTAGGTGATACCATCGTCGCCCGATACCAGATTGAAATGGCGTGGTTTATTTTTGATGATTTCCTCAATCTGCATAAAATTGCCGGAAGCCTCTTTGATGCCGATGATATTTTTGTGGGCGTGGGCGAGGCGCAGGGTAGTTTCGACGGTCATGTTGACGCCGGTGCGTCCGGGCACATTATATAGGATGATTGGGAGGGGGCTTGCGGTGGCGATTTCGGAATAGTGGCGGAATATTCCCTCCTGGGAGGGTTTATTGTAGAAGGGCACTACAGAGAGGATGGCGGAGAAACCGTCGAAATTTTCAGCCCCGAGACGGCGACAGATCTCCATGGTATTGTTACCGCCGAAGCCGAGCACGAGGGGAACTCTGCCGGCGTTGTGCTGGATTATGAAATTGCGCACCTGCAACTGTTCGTCGGGCGAAAGGGTCGGGGTTTCGCCGGTGGTGCCGAGTACCACGAGAAAATCTGCTCCTGCCTCTATCTGAAAATCTACGAGTCGACCTAACGCACCGAAATCTATTGATTTGTCTGCCTTAAAAGGGGTGACGAGAGCGATACCAAGTCCCTCAAGATTGAATTTTGCCATAAGAAAATATTATTTCAGTTTCAAATTTAGCAAATAATCTTTAATCTCCCAAAATCTATACATTAAATCTCTTATTTATTTCTATCCAATCATTCGACGATGGAAAAAGTCTTTACACTATTTTAAAGTAGAGATACTCGAATTTAAAGTAGAGATACTCGAATTTAAAGTAGAGATACTCGAAACGTGAACTAAAAGAGGGAAGGATTGTTATAACATCAGAGAGACGGCTGATGTATACGCAAGGATTGAGTAAAGGCTTGGTCCGGAATGAAATTAGGCTGCTCCAGGCATCGGACGCTGTGCGAATTGACGACCGCGACAATGATGTAAGTCATTATATAATAATTAATAACCGTTTAAAAATTGCTGTTATGTTGGACTCACTTAAAGACAAAGCCGCTGACCTGCTGAATAATGACACAGTGAAGGCAGGGATGGACAAAGCCAAAGAATTTATCAACTCTGAAAAGGGTAAAGAAGTTATTGAAAACGCCAAGGATAAGGTAGAGGACTTCGTGGAAGAGAAGACCGACGGAAAGGGTATCTTCGGTTTCGGAAAGAAGTAAACGCTTTGCTATGCGGCGTGATAGCCTTTCCGGGTAAAAACGCACTTTACCGAGGGTGAACTCATCCTTAGCGAGGGTAACAACTCCTTCTGTGGGCGGAGTTGCCCGCGATCAACCGGAGTTAATCCGCTACACAAGCGAATACTGCGGAAAATAGGAAATAACAATTTTTTCATGCTTAAATGTATGCTCTGTAAGGGTGTTGAAGCAATCAACAAGCCCTGCAGAGTTTTTTTATATGGATATATGTGAATATGCGAGTTGAGTTACATCATTTATTCAATATTTTTTATTAAATTTGCAAACTAAACGATGTAAATTAAGATGAAGACAAAAGTAGGCATTTTTTTCGGAGGTCGATCGGTAGAGCATGAAATTTCCGTACTTTCGGCACTTCAGGGCATTGCCGCCATGGATAAGAATAAATATGACATCATCCCTATTTATATCACCAAGAAAGGGAAATGGCTCACCGGAGATGCTCTTCTCGATATAGAAAATTATAAGAACCTTGCTGAACTTGAGAATAAGGCTCAGGAGGTGTATATGCGTCCCATATACGGCGATTATAATCTTTATCCCGTCAAGGCAGGGGGTGGTCTCTTTTCAAAAGGTGTGAAGCCTGTGGATGAACTCCATGTGGCGATTCCCATACTTCACGGCACCAATGGTGAGGACGGCATCTTCGAAGGTGTGCTCGAAACAATCGGTATCCCCTTTGCCGGATGCAACACCCTCTCCAGCGCCAACGGTATGGATAAGATCACGATGAAGATGATATTGAGGTCGGAGGGTATTCCGGTGGTGGACTATGTATGGTTTACCGACAAACAATGGCTCTCTGACAAGGATGCGGTAATCGCCAGAGTGGAGGACAAACTCGGCTATCCGGTGATTGTGAAACCAGCCAACCTCGGTTCGAGCGTAGGTATAGGCAAAGCCACCAACAGAGAGGAACTCATCGATAAGATCAACAACGCCGAGAAATTCTCGCAGCGCCTTATCGTGGAGCACTGTGTTGGCAAACTCAAAGAGATCAACTGCAGTGTGCTCGGAGATGCGGATGACCACCGGAGCAGTGTCTGCGAAGAACCGATCAAGACGGGGGACTTCCTATCGTATGAAGATAAATACATGGGGGGTACCAAGACAAATGCAGGAATGCAGGCGAGTGCGAAGCGTATTCCTGCTGATTTGCCTGATGAGGTATCCGCCAAGATACGCAAGATGGCTGAGGATACATTTCGCGTGCTCTCATGCCACGGTGTGAGCCGAATCGACGTTATGATAGATGAGACCGACGGCGAAATCTACGTGAATGAAATAAATACGATCCCCGGTTCGCTGTCATTCTATCTTTGGGAGGCAACGGGAATCAAATTCCCCGAACTGATGGATCAATTGGTGCAGTTGGCACTCCGCAGGAAACGCGAGGCAGGACGAAAGACCTTCTCGTATGACCACAATATTTTCGCTATGTCGCCGGGACTTAAAGGTGGCGCAAAAGGGGGATTCAAGTTTGGAGCCAAAGGTGCGAAGCACTGATCTGAAACCGAAATATAAAAATAAATCGAACACCATATACACACCTACATAATATGGCAAAATTTAAAGAACGCAACAAGCAACTCAATCTCTCCGATATCAACAAGGAGATGCTATCTGACTGGGAGAAGAACAATCTCTTTGAATTGAGTATGAAAGTAAGGGAGGGCAGTCCGTCATTCGTATTCTACGAGGGACCTCCGTCGGCAAACGGCATGCCGGGTATTCATCACGTAATGGCTCGTTCGATAAAGGATATTATTTGCCGATATAAGACTATGCAGGGCTACCGGGTGAACCGTAAGGCAGGATGGGACACTCACGGATTGCCGGTAGAACTTGGTGTGGAGAAGGCGTTGGGTATCACAAAAGAGGACATCGGCAAAAAGATCAGTGTCGATGAATATAATGATGCCTGCCGCAAAGAGGTGATGAAATACACCCGTGAATGGACCGATCTGACCCGCAAGATGGGATATTGGGTTGATCTTGAAAATCCGTATATCACATACGACAACGCATACATCGAGAGTGTATGGTGGTTGCTCGCCCAACTCTATAAGAAAGGTTATCTCTATAAGGGATATACTATTCAGCCGTATTCTCCGGCTGCAGGTACCGGACTCTCAACCCACGAGTTGAATCAACCCGGCTGCTACCGTGATGTTAAGGACACGACAGCCACGGCTCTTTTCCGTATAATCGACCCGAAGGAGGAGATGACCGGTTGGGGTGAACCCTGCTTCATGGCATGGACCACCACTCCCTGGACACTGCCTTCAAACACGGCGCTCTGTGTGGGTCCGAATATCGACTACGTATCCATCCGCACATATAATCCCTATACAGGGGAGCCCGTCACCGTAGTGATGGCGGAGTGTCTCATCCCCTCTTACTTCAAGGCCGAGGGGAGCAAGATGCCTCTGGCTGACTATAATAAAGGTGATAAGGTGATCCCTTACGAGATAAGCGGACGCTGGAAAGGTACGGAACTCGTGGGGATGAAATATGATCAACTCATGCCTTGGGTGAAACCTTGCGAGAAACTTGACGAACATTCAGAAGCATACGTCAAGGAGGCGGCGGAGAAGAATCCGGAGAAAGTATTCAGTGCCGGCAATGATAAATTTGTGGAACTCGCTTCAGCGGCGTTCCGTGTGATTCCCGGTGATTACGTCACTACAGAAGATGGTACAGGTATAGTACACATCGCACCGACATTCGGTGCGGACGATGCCAAGGTGGCTAAGGCTGCCGACATTCCGTCGCTCTTCATCATCAACAAGAGGGGTGAGACACGTCCCATGGTGGATCTTCAGGGTAAGTATTATCCTCTGGATGAATGTGCACCGGAATTTGTTGAGAAGTGTGTAAATACGGAACTCTATGAGCACCACGCGGGAGACTACGTGAAGAATGCATACGACCCGAAATTCAATCCCGGCGGGAAATATGATGAGAAGGCGGCTTCTAATGCCGAGAACCTTGACATCATATTGTCGATGGAGATGAAGCAATCCGGCAAGGCATTCAGAATTGAGAAGCATGTGCATAATTATCCCCACTGCTGGCGTACGGACAAGCCGGTGCTTTACTATCCGCTTGACAGTTGGTTTATCCGCACCACAGCCTCTAAAGATAAACTCCTGGCACTCAATGAGAATATCAAGTGGAAACCTGCTTCTACAGGTTCCGGGCGCTTCGGCAAGTGGCTTGAAAATCTTCAGGACTGGAATCTATCCAGAAGTCGTTATTGGGGTACGCCGCTCCCGATATGGCGGACTGATGATGGCAAAGAAGAGATTATCATAGGATCGTATGACGATTTGGTGAAAGAAATCGATAAGAGTGTAGAGGCAGGCTTCATGAAATCCAATCCGATACGTGAGAAAGGGTTCGTGGCAGGAGATTACTCAAAAGAGAATTATGCGAAATTCGATATACACCGTCCGTATGTAGATGAAATTATCCTGGTAAGCAAAGAGGGTAAGCCGATGAAGCGCGAGACAGACCTGATCGATGTATGGTTTGATTCAGGCGCAATGCCCTACGCACAGATTCACTATCCGTTTGAAAATAAGGAGGCGTTGGATTCGCATGATGTATATCCCGCTGACTTTATCGCCGAGGGTGTGGACCAGACACGCGGATGGTTCTTCACGCTCCATGCTATCGCCGGGATGATATTTGATTCCGTGGCTTACAAGGCGGTGATTTCAAACGGTCTCGTACTCGATAAGAACGGTGCGAAGATGTCGAAGCGACTTGGCAATGCAATCGACCCTTTCAATAATATTGATCGTTTCGGATCGGATCCCGTAAGATGGTATATGATCTCGAACTCACAGCCCTGGGATAATCTGAAGTATGATGAGGCCGGGGTGATGGAAGTGAGCAGAAAACTCTTCTCGACACTCTACAACACGTATAAATTCTTCACTCAGTATGCCAATCTTGACGGATTCACGGGTGACGAGCCCGAGATTCCCGTTAAGGAACGTCCGGAAATCGATCGTTGGATTCTCTCGCTGCTTAATACGCTGGTGAAGACAGTGGAAGAGTCACTCAACGACTATGAACCCACCCGCGCAGCGCGTGCTATTGAAGAATTCGTAGGGGATAATCTATCGAACTGGTATGTGCGTCTCAATCGTAAGCGTTTCTGGGGTGGAGAGATGAATGAGGATAAACTCGCCGCTTATCAGACCCTCTACACATGCCTGGTGACACTGGCAAAACTGATGGCACCGTTCGCTCCATTCTTCTCTGATATGATGTGGCGCGATCTGACCGCTCCGGTAAGGGATGCTTCGTATGCTTCCGTGCATCTCGAACTCTTCCCGAAGGTAGATGAAACACTTATCGACTCCGCTCTTGAAGACCGAATGCAACTGGCACAGGTAGTGACTTCAAATGTGCTTGCATTGCGTCGCAAAGTGAATCTGAAAGTGCGTCAGCCCCTTTCGACACTCCTTATTCCTGCAATCGATATTGCTCAGAAAGAGGCGCTTGAAGCGGTAAAGAATCTGATTGCCGGCGAGGTTAACGTCAAGGAGGTCAAGATTGTAAACAATGAAGAGAGTGGGCTTGTGAAGCGAGTGAAAGCCGACTTCAAGAAACTGGGTCCGAAATTCGGTAAGGTGATGAAGCAACTTGGCAAGGCTATAACGGAAATGAGTCAGGAGGATATACTCCAACTTGAAAAGGGAGGTGAATTCAAGTTTGCGGCAATCGAAGGTGAACCGGTAGTGACATTGGAAGATGTGGAGATCATCCCCGAGGATATCCCCGGTTGGCAGGTTACCAATGATGGAAACATTACAGTGGCGCTTGATATTACCGTGACTCCCGAACTTCGCAACGAAGGTATGGCCCGCGAACTCGTAAATCGTATCCAGAACATCCGAAAGAGCAGTGATTTTGACATCACAGACCGGGTGGATATCGTGCTGCAGAGTGTACCGGAGGTGGATGAAGCGGTTGAATCATTCGGAGAATATATCAAATCTCAGGTTCTCGCTGATAATCTTACCCTCGACTCCTCGCTCAATGAGGGAGAAGAACTTGATATCGACGGATTGAAGGTTTACGTAAGGGTGAGCAAACTTTGAGTAAACGGTACTCCCGGGTAAATGCAAACTCTGAGCATAGAAAACTAACTCCGAGACAGTAACGGAATTCCGAGATAGTAACGGGATACCGAAATTGTAACGGAATACAGAGATTGTAATAAAACTCAGAGACTGAAATGATACTCCAAGACATTAATATTGTAACTGAAAAGAATGTCGAATAACTCAGAAAATAGACTGCGGGCTGTCCGGGAATCCCACCTCGGATGGCTCGTAGCCATTATAATCCTGCTGATTGTAGTGGCAGATCAGTGGCTAAAGATTTGGATCAAGACCAACTTCTATTTGGGAGAGGATATGGAGATTACCTCCTGGTTTCATCTCAAATTCATAGAGAATAATGGTTTTGCGTTCGGAATAGAGTGGTTTAACAAATACATTCTTACCTTCGGGCGTATCATAGCGGTGATTCTATTCTGCTGGGCAATGAAGAAATTGATAGTAAATAGCGTGAAGTATTCAAGAGGATTCTTCATAGCATTTGCACTGATCATAGCAGGGGCGGCGGGTAATATCTTCGACTGCATATTCTACGGCGAGATATTCACCAATCCGATGCCTCCGGAAGTGGCTGAGATGTTCCCCACGGTGGGTTATGCCGGGTGGTTTGAGGGGCGAGTAGTTGACATGCTCTATTTCCCGCTTTTCACAATCGAATGGCCGGATTGGATGCCCGGTATCGGAGGACATCGATTTGAATTTTTCCAGTATATCTTCAATATTGCAGATTCCGCCATTACAGTAGGGGTGCTGATGATGATATTCTTCTATTCACGTCAGGCTTCTGAAGCCATCAATTATCTGTTTGACAAAAAGAAGAATTCGAAAAAGAATTCGTAAAGTAAACTGGGGATTATCATGTGGTATAAGAGTAAATTGATTCTATCGGCACTCGTGATGCTGTTGATTACCACCGGATGCGATAAGCGTCCGGAGAATGTGCTTGACGACTCCGAAATGGTGGATCTGATGACCGATTTACTCTTGGCGGATGCTCTGGAGCAATCCTCCTCAATGTCGCAGTTCCCGGATTCCATTCGCCATGATCTTGGTGAGCGCATCCTGCGAGAGCATGGTCTTAACCGTGTAACGCTTGATTCCACTTTCTCATGGTATTCCCGCAATATCGATGATTATTACAGGCTATATGCCAAGGTAGACAAGCGATTGAAAAAGATGCGTAAGTCGGTAGGTGGGAATATGCCGGAAACAGAAAATGAAAATAATATCTGGGAATTGCCCGGTTATTTCAAATTTACTGACTTTGCAGCCGGAGATGCCATGACGTTCGCATTGCCCGGCGAGAAGGTGGAAAAGGGTGAGGAACTGAAGTGGAGATTATTCAGTGAAGAGAATGTAAGTCTTGATCTACTCATCGGGATTGACTATGAGGATGGAACATCCTCGTTTACTCGCCGGGAGACTCATGGAGGACATACTGAACTAACAGTAGTGGCTGATACGGCTCTGAAGGCATCGCGTATATATGGATTCATTTGGGCTGAACGTACGGGAAGATCCATCTGGATAGACAGTATAGCGCTTGTGAAGGCTCCGTTTGATTCGTTGACTTATAGTAATCAGCGTTTCAAACGCAAGATTACACCGCCGAGAAAGAAGGAAGTGAAGCCGGACTCGGCGATTAATGAAACCTTTGTCAAAGATCGCCGCCTGAAGGAATCTCCCGCTCTCCGCGAGACGAATTGAGTTTCTTTGAAATAAAAGAATTGAGTCGCATAGAAATTAATGAGTTGAGATACTTTGAAATTTATTAATTTCAGGTGATTATATGAATTATAGAAATTCCGCGATATTAAATTATTGTGACCAATGGAGGCTGCCTTTCTGCTATTGCTATTGATAGTGGGTGTTATTGCAGGAGAATTCTGCGGTTGGATAGTAGGCGGTGTGCTTATCAGTATACTCTTAGGATTGATCATTGCTGGAGTATGCTATGGAAAGAATCTAAGCCATATAGTATTGTCGGAAAGACTCTTTACCGTTGCATCATATCTCACGGTAGTAGTGATAGGGGTAGTAGACAGTGCCTGGCGGCATGCACCGGAATTCGTACCGGTTGAGGGGAGAAGGTACGAGGTAGCGGGGATTGTGGAGTCAAGACGCACGCTCAATTCAGGTGAGATGTATCATCTGAGGGCTACAACGATAGACGGGGAGAAGAGGAAGGCCAAACTGCTGCTTTTTGCCGGAGCGTCGGATATATTTGAGCCCGGTGATGAAATTGTATTTACATCAGCGGTATCGACTCCCGGGGAGAATACAAATTATAAATCCGAAGTAATTGTATTTTCGCCGGGTCGCAAATCGCATATCGGCACACTTAAAGAAGCGGGTAGGATAAAGAAATTCTTCAACGAATTGGCATTGGATCTGACTACATTGATAGAGAATACCGGACTATCAGATAATTCGAAGGGGATACTTAAAGCATTGTTATTGGGCGACAGAAGTTCGATATCGAAAGATAAAATATCGTTGTTTCGTGATGCGGGTGTTATCCATGTGCTCGCGTTGAGCGGTATGCATATCGGGATTATAGCCGGAGTCATACTGTGGCTAACAACACCGCTGAATCTACTATCGAGCCGACGATATCGTTTTCTCGCCGTGATTGTCACGGTATGGTTTTTCGTAATTCTGACCGGAGGAGCGTTTTCGACCATCCGAGCAGGGATGATGATCACTTTGACAATGATTGCGATGATGCTGGAAAGGGTGCGGGATGCGTTTTCGATCTGCTGTTTCAGTGCATTCTTTATGATACTGGTGTGGCCGGATGTGATAAGCGATATCGGTTTTCAACTCAGTTTCGTGAGCGTATTGATGCTAACCCTCTTAGCGGAACCTCTTAATCCGATTTCTCATCGTAAAGATCCGAAATTATACAGATTCTTTGCTATTGTGATTTCTACGGTGGTGGCTACACTCGCTACCTGGATGCTTACAGCCTATCATTTCGGGTCGGCATCCGTAAGTTTTCTTCCTGCCAATATAGTGATTCTTCCGTTACTGCCGATATATTTGATACTCGGAATAATATATCTTATATTAAGCAGTTTGGGGCCGGATATTGACGCTCTCAGTTATATGCTTGACATTGCGCCGGATATGGCGTTCAGATTTCTGAGAATTGCTGGTACATCTCAATTGGAAGTTGAGATAGGCATCGTGACACTTATACTCTGGTACTGCAGCCTGATTTCCCTCGCATTAGCAGTGAGACGCTTCCGCATCAAATTTGCAACTGCCGGCTCTATGGATATACCGGAGAAGACACTTGATCGCAGATGGCTTTTTGTAAGCGCCATAACTTTCTTCGGTGCTATTCTTCTCATCCCATTCAATATATAGCGGAATAATCCGGGAATTATCTACCCGATGGAGATGATATATATCGTTAGATTTATTCTTGAGGGGGCATAAGATTAACGAATTTCGATATTTGGCGCTGATACATATCACAAATTAACGGTGATACGTATCACAGATTTAGCCGTGATATATGTGCCAAATAAGCCGTGACGTTTATGACAAATGAATCCGGAGGGATTGCATCTTAGAATTGAGGATGCAACCCCTCCGGAATAAAAAGTAATTTTAGAAAATCAGTGCTTAGAAGTGGAAGGTTGGAAGAGTTGTGCTACGGCTTCCTTCATTTCGGCGGAAGCATCGGCAGTATTGTCTTCTAAGACATCGACTCCGTCGAGAACCCATGTATTTGGGAGGAAGTCGCGGATTTCACAACGTACCTTAACGGCATCTTCCTTAGTGGAGATTACGGGAACAACTCGCTTTCCGGTAAAATCGTAATCATCCAGGAAAGAGAAAACGGCAGCCGGCACGGAGTCATACCAGTTAGGAGCGATTAGGAGGATATCCTTAACGTATTTCATACCCCCGTGTTTCGCTGTGAGTTCGGGGCGTGATTTGAGATCGTGTTCCGCTTTGGTGGCGATCCGGAAGGCTTCGGGATCAGAGGGATATTCCTCAGTAGGAGTGATTACAAAGGTTTCGTAATCAACACCTTTATCCTTAAGTAAAGTAGCGGCTTGCTCAGCGAGTTTAGCACTGTTGGAAGTTTTCTCGTTGCCCTTCTGGGCGAAGTAAGCGATTAAATATTTTTCAGTATTCATAATTAAGATTATTATTATTGGCGAATTATTAGAAGTGACAAACGATTCGCCAGCGTTAATGTTTTATTAATAAAATGCCCGTGAGGGGGGATTTGTTCATTTGGAGGAGTAAATATCCGAGAATATGCAGGGGGAAGAGATACTGGAATTATCGGAGGTGGATAGTAAGTCTGGAGTCGAGGTAAGTGACGCCGGGGATTTCTTTCTCGAAGGGGGTGACGGATACTTTATGAATAGTCTTATCCGGAGCAATGGAGAGGGTTGCTATAGAGAGATAGAAATTCTCTACACCTGAATTATCGAGGGGTGATACTACCCGGCAATCCGCAGAATTCATTACCTTAGGAGAGATGTGGATTTCTATATGGCGTGAGAGGAATTTCTCAATTTTGTAATCTATGGCAGAGGGGTCATAAAGGGGAGACGTGAAGGTAGCGGTATTCCAGAATCTATAAGCGGCATCGGCTTGGTTTAAGAGCATCTGATAGCCATTTGATACTATGGCTCCCCGCTCAGCACTGAGTCGCATGAACTTGGTGACTTCGGGATTATATACGAGATCGAAGCAGAGATATTGATCAGACAGGAGATGGTAGGGTATATCAGGACATTCCTCCACATCGGGCCAGGTGCCCAAGGGAGTGCAGTTTACGATAATATCGTGGCGCCGCATAACTTCAGGGGTGAGTTGGGAGTAGGAAAGACCTTCTCGTGAGCATGTGCGTGAAACCTGAGTGATCTCCACCTGTAATTCACGAAGCGCATACTTTACTGCTTTTGCTGCACCTCCACTTCCAAGCACGAGAGCCTTGCGGCGGGAACCCAGTAATGGTTCTATGGCGTTTTTAAAACCGTCAGTATCCGTATTGTGACCTACGAGTAAAAGTTGCCCCTGCCTGCGGTCGATGCGAATTGTATTTACCGCACCGACACCCTGCGCCGTAGGAGTGAGCATGGAGAGATAAGGGATCACCTCCTCCTTGTATGGAATTGTGACGTTTAACCCCCGCAGGTCAGGATTCTGCCGAATAATCTCAGGGAAATTTTCGATAGAGGGGATTTCGAACAGGGTGTATCTTGAAGGTATGCGTCCCTTTTCAAACTTGGAGTTGAAGTAACGCGCCGAGAAACTATGGGAGAGTTTTCTGCCTACCAATCCATATATAATTTCCTGCATGGCTAAAGGATTACCAGATGATTACACGTTCTTCTTGCGGGCGATACATTGCATCACTCTCCCTTATATCGAATGCTTCGAAGAAGGGAGTAATGTTGCGTAAGGTGACATTGACACGATTGCGTCCGAGAGAGTGAGGGTCGATCTTAGTGAGTCGCGCTATCTCCTCATCGCGGATATTGGATGCCCAGAGATTGGCGTATGAGAGATAGAAACGTTGCAGAGGTGTAAGACCATCGATAACTTCACCCTCTTTACCTCCGAGCGAATTGCGATAAGCCGTGAGTGCTATGCGCAGTCCACCTTGATCGGCAATATTCTCACCGAGAGTGAATTTGCCGTTGGCGAAAACACCGGGGAGGACCTCAACTTTATTGAACTGCTCGACGAGTTTATCAGCAAGAGCATTGAACTTTTCGGCATCCTGCGGAGTCCACCAATCTTCGAGGTTGCCATCCTTGCTGAACTGACGGCCGGAATCATCGAAACCGTGAGTCATTTCGTGACCGATAACCACACCGATAGCACCATAGTTGAGTGCATCATCGGCATTTATGTCGAAATAGGGCGCCTGCAGAATAGCGGCGGGGAAGCAGATCTCGTTGGTGGTGGGCATGTAATAGGCATTAACCGTCTGCGGAGTCATTAGCCATTCTTCGCGATCTACAGGTTTGCCAACCTTCTTGTAATTATCCTGATTATACCATTTGGAAGCCTCGTAGCAATTCTCCACGTAGGTCTTCTCCGGATCAATGCTGATGCCTGAGTAATCCTTCCACTTGTCAGGGTAACCGATTTTTACGCGGAAAGTAGAGAGTTTTTCGTGAGCCTTTCTCTTTGTCTCCTCGCTCATCCACTGCAGATTGTCAATGTGTTGACCGAGGGCGGACTTGAGATTATCTACAAGTTTCTCCATCGCTTTCTTATTCTCCTCCGGGAAATATTTTTCCACATATAGTTGGCCGATTGCTTCTCCAAACATAGAGTTGGGGATAGCCATAGCGCGTTTCCAACGCGGTTCCAGTTCCTTTTTGCCGGAAAGAGTCTTGGAAAACATTTCAAAATCCGCCTCGATAAAATCATCACTCAGCAACTGGGTAGACTCGGCGATCACTTCATAGATAAGGTAATCACGGATCTGCTGCTCGCTAAGTCGGGGGAGATAGTCGTTGATAAATTCAAGATAACCTACTGAAGAAACATTCATGCGATCGGGCACCGGAATACCGAGACTTTCGAAATAAGTGGTCCAGTCGATGTTGGAGAATTTAGACTTCAACTCCTCAAACGTCATGGGGTTATTGCGCAGTTGAGGATCACGACGCATCTCGCGAGTCATCTTATGCTCGGCAAATTCCTTTTCAAGACTTAATACGTTGCGGGCTATTCTATCTGCATCTTCATCTGATAAACCGCTGAGGCGGCAAATGGTGTGTATATAGTTGAGGAAAGCGTCGATAATCTTACGGTTTTCTTCAGAATCCACAAGGTAATAGTCGCGGTCTCCGAGGCTGAGACCTGTCTCGCCGATGTGCATGATATTAATGTCTGAATCATTGGGGTCTGCCCCGACACCGGTGGAGAAGAACGATGCACCGAGACCGTTGTGCTCCCATGCGAGTATGGATGCGAGGTTATCGTGAGTAGCGGTCTTAACCTTCTCAATAAACGGAAGGATGGGAGCGGCTCCTTCGCGGTTAAGACGCTCTGCATCCATGCCTAACTGATATATATCTGATACCTTCTGGGCGTTGGTGCCCTTGACTTTACTTTCGGGATTATCCTTCAGATTCAGAATCATCTCGTTAAGTTGCTTCCTGGCATTTTCGCGCAGGAGGTCGAACATGCCGTAGCGGGAATATTCATCAGTAATAGGATTATTCTTCATCCATCCGCCGCAGGCGTATTGGTAAAAGTTCTCTTTCAGATTGATTGAAGGATCAAGATTTTCGCGGTTGATACCGTGTTTAATATCGTTGGATGGTATATCGTTATGTTGCGAATTTGCTGCGTTTATCATATCAAAGATTAGTGTTGTGGATTATTAGTTTTGATAGATTCCAATTCTTCGGAAGCCTTTTCCCACTTTTCCATCACTGATTCCAATTTTTTCTGGGCATCATCATAGGCACCAAGCAGATCGGAATCGCACTGACCATCGGCAATACGGACTTCCATCTCAGTGATTGACGCTTCAAGATCAGAGATTTCCTCTTCGGCGGCCTTGACACTGCGTTCGGCTTTACGGACGAGTTTTTCATACTCCTTCTGCTGCGCGTATGAGAGTTTACCACCGATTTTATACTCATCACCTGAAACCTGAGTGGAATCGGAAGCCTGCCTTAATGAGGAGGGGGGAGGGGAGACGTTTTTCTGATTATCATCAACGGGACGTTTTTCGAGATCAGATAATTCTGCAATTCTTTTTGAGCGGAGGAAATCATAGATACCACCGAGATTCTCCCTAACTTTACCACCGCCGAATTCGTAGACTTTATCGACTAATCCATCGAGAAATTGACGATCGTGACTTACCACAATGACCGTGCCATCAAATCCCTTTATAGCGTCTTTAAGAATGTCTTTGGTGCGCATATCGAGATGGTTGGTAGGTTCGTCGAGAATAAGGAAGTTTACTGGTTCCAAAAGGAGTTTAAGCATCGCGAGGCGCGTCTTTTCGCCACCGCTGAGTACCTTGACCTTCTTATCGATATCTTCCTGTCCGAACATGAATGCACCGAGGAGATCACGTATCTTCAGGCGGACATCGCCCACGGCAACATGATCTATTGTATCAAAAACGGTCAATTCGGGATCGAGCAACTGTGCCTGATTCTGTGCGAAATAACCGATTTTGATGTTATGTCCGATTTTGAGAGAACCTGTATAGGGAATTTCACCCATAATACACTTTACTAGAGTGGATTTACCCTCACCGTTCTTACCAACGAAGGCGACTTTGTCGCCGCGCCGGAGAGTGATGTCAGCGTGGTCGAAAACCTGATGATCACCATACGCTTTACCCAGATCCTCGATAATCAGCGGGAAGTCACCACTGCGTGGAGCCGGGGGAAATTTAAGATGCAGACGTGTATTATCGACTTCGTCAACTTCGATAGGTACGATTTTTTCCAACTGTTTTATGCGACTCTGTACCTGCACTGCCTTAGTGGCTTTATATCGGAATCTTTCGATGAAATCCTTTATGTCGGCAATCTGTTTCTGCTGATTTTCGTAGGCACGCATCTGCTGCGCGATACGTTCCTGACGTAACTCCACGAATTTGGAATAATTTACTTTATAGTCGTAGATTTTACCGCAGTTGATTTCGATGGTGCGGTTTGTGACGTTGTCGAGAAACGCGCGGTCGTGACTCACAAGGAGTACGGCATTACCTTTGAGGGCGAGAAAGTTTTCAAGCCAACCGATGGATTCTATATCAAGATGGTTGGTAGGCTCGTCGAGCAGAAGGAGGTCAGGGAATTGTAAAAGTAACTTGGCGAGTTCGATACGCATACGCCATCCACCGGAAAATTCTGATGTAGGGCGGTCGAAATCCTCACGTTTGAAACCGAGACCGATAAGTGTACGTTCAGTCTCCGCCTCCATATTGTCGGTGCCCTCCATAGAGATGCGTTCGTTGAGATATTCGATTTTCTCAAGCAACTTTGCGTATGATTCAGACTCGTAGTCATCGCGTTGGGAGAGTTGGTCGATGAGCACCTGAAGTTCTTCCTGCCTTTTGATTTGAGCACTGAAGGCTTTGCGGGTCTCGTTGATGAGGGTGGTATCATCAGACGTTGCCATCTCCTGCGGGAGGTAGCCGATGGTGACATCTTTGGGGATGGTGATATTCCCGGCAGACGGCGACTGCATGCCTGCCAATATTTTGAGCATGGTTGATTTACCGGCGCCGTTCTTACCTACAAGAGCGATGCGATCGCTTTTATTGATTATAAAAGAGGCGTCGCTGAATAGTGGGCGGGCAGAGAATTCTACTCCAAGGTTGTTAACTGAAATCATATTCAAAGTTACAAATAAAAAATCGTCTCTGCAATTAGCGGAGACGATTTTTTATACTATTTTTAATAATGCCTTACATCATGCCGCCCATGCCGGGAGCACCCATTCCGGCTGCTGCAGCAACGGGATTTTCGTCTTTCTTATCGGCGATGACACATTCGGTGGTAAGGAACATACCGGCGATGCTGGCTGCGTTCTCAAGTGCCACACGAGTCACCTTAGCGGGGTCGATAACGCCTGTGCTGAAGAAGTTCTCGAAATTATCAGTGCGAGCGTTATAGCCGAAATCGCCTTTACCTTCCTTAACTTTCTGAAGGATAACTGCACCCTCAACGCCTGCATTCTTCATGATCTGGCGCATGGGCTCTTCGATAGCGCGACGGATGATGGCGATACCGGTTTCCTCATCATCGTTGGCACCCTTGAGTTCGTCGAGACCTTCGAGAGCGCGGATGTAAGCGACACCACCACCGGGGACGATACCTTCGGCGATTGCTGCACGAGTAGCAGAAAGGGCGTCGTCAACGCGGTCTTTCTTCTCCTTCATTTCCACTTCAGAAGCGGCCCCGATATAGAGTACTGCCACTCCACCGGCGAGTTTTGCCTTTCTCTCTTCAAGTTTAGAGCGGTCGTAGTCAGAAGTAGTGGCTCCGATCTGCGCTTTGATCTGAGCGATACGTGATGCGATAGCCTCTTTATCGCCTGCGCCATTAACGATAACTGTACGATCCTTATTTACAGTTACTTTTTCGGCAGTGCCGAGGTCGTTGACAGTGGCTTGAGCGAGACTGAGACCCTTGATTTCGCTGATAACAGTGCCACCGGTGAGGATTGCGATGTCTTCGAGCATTTCCTTACGACGGTCA
>CAMWSV010000001.1 GCA_947177015.1 uncultured Porphyromonadaceae bacterium | reverse complement strand
GGGGGGGGGGGGGTGTGTGGGGGGGGGGGGGGGCCGCGGCGTCTTTTTTGGGGGGGGTTTAATAAACTGCCCGGGGGGCTCTTTCTGCCCCTATTTCGACTTATGCTTCCGCCGCGCAGTAGTTGACGTTACTTCAACCTCCTCTCGGGTGATAAACAATCGATTTTCATCATGGTTATCTCTAAAATAAGTCCAATACAAGTTTTAAATTTTATAATTCGTTAATTGATAGAGAATTATAAATTTCTAATATAAATCCGATATAAGTTTTGATTCATAAAAAGGCTAAAATTACGCCATTTCCCACGTTTTTATACAAACTTTTTTCTGAATACACGAACTTTTGCATTTTAGTGGTTTTGTAACACGCTTATAATCAATAAAATAAAATTCCATTTTCGAACTTTTTTAATTTTATTTTCCTTGCATAGACCGTTGAAAACGTGTAACTTTGCCACCGTAAATTTATGCCTTTAATGGTCACCGATGATATCCCAAGCATGAATATTTAAACTAAGTAATATCCATTTTTTCCAAATCCATAATTTAACTAATCGTATGAAGACAATTCTGAAATTCATCTTATGTATGCTTGCTTTTACAACAGGAGTAAGTGAAGTGCAAGCGGACGACACTCTTGTAGTCATCGGGTTTAAGAAAAGACCTTTACCAGGAAGTGTGGGATCAGGTGGTTTCGGTAATGCTCCGTTGCATCTTCCGATCGAAACCTCTTTTGACAATGCCACCGGGGTGCTCTCCGTAGCTGCGCCCGAAGATCTCGAAGGGTACGTGTACGTGTATGATATTACGGGAGGACTCGAAGCTACCTCGCCCCGGCTCAACTGTACACTGACATTGCCTCAGACCTCCGACATGCATGTCATCTCCCTGCAGGGGGAATCCTGGACCGGAGAAGCAAAGATAATATATTAACTAAATTACTTATGAAACTTAGCAAGTATAACCATATCATCGAAAAAGATGGTTATTCTTATTGGTATAATGGAATTACCCATATGTATTTCCGTCTGTCGAATGGTACCGGCAACAAACTTCGCGATAATCTGGAAGATTTCGAGGCATGGCAGGAGACATTCCCTGCTGTCTATTCGAAACTTGTAGAGGGCGGTTTTATCATTGAGGATGATGTAGATGAATATCAGATTATTCTCGATAGGGCTGACCGGGCGAAAAATGATATGAATGCCTTCTTAATCATAATTCCGACACTCAATTGCAACTATGCATGCTGGTATTGCATACAGGATCATATTCCCTCAATGATGAATGAGGAGACTATAGAGCGTGTATGCCACTATATCGATTACCTCATAAAAGAGGAAGAGATAGAATCGCTGCATATTGACTGGTTTGGCGGCGAACCACTTATGTATTTCGATAAAGTGATAGTTCCGATCGGAGAATATGCCGTAAAGGCATGTAAAGAAGCCGGTATTCCCTGCTCAATGGGAGCCACCACAAACGCCTACTTCCTGACTCCGGAAAAGCACGCGAAGATGAGAGAATTGAATTTCAAAATATTTCAGATCACCTTAGACGGTAATAAGGAAAACCATGATAAGGTAAAATTCATGAAGAATTTAGATTCATCTTTTAATCGCGCGCTTACCAATATTAGAGATATTCTGTTGGATAATCCTAATATTGAAGTCATCCTGCGAATCAATTATACGCATGAGAACCTAAAAGTAGGTATCGTAGAGGAAGTGATGAATCTGATTCCGTCCGATATCCGATCTCGGATTGTTATATTGCCGCGTAAGGTGTGGCAGGAGAATGTTGATAAATCCTATACCTCGGAATTATATCAAATTCTTAAAAACTTTGAGGATGCCGGATTCAGGGTTGAGTACTGGAATCCACTAAATTACGGTGCACCATGTTATGCATCCCGGCGTTTACATTCCACAATAAATTATCAGGGAGATATAGTGAAATGTACAGCCAATGATGATCTCTATCAGAGTGATGCAAAATGCAAAATAGGATCTGATGGTAAAATTGAGGGAGATATGCAATTCTTTGAGCAATATACTGTAAGAACATTTGATAATGACAGATGCAGGGATTGCATATACTTACCTAACTGCTATGGACAGTGTCCGCGTAACTGGATGACAAATCCCAATGGATGCAAGATGGATAGTGATGATTCAGAATTTGAGAATGCAGTCGTAAAATTCATTGATCAAAGATATCATTAAATTAATAGATTGTTTATTACTGATTCGTGGCTATGAATTTTAATTTATCCCGTGACAAATCTTTCTTTATCTTAAAATTATCTTCAATTGAGATAAGGTAAAAACTTTGCCTATTCGAAAAAGAGAATCAGTCTTAAGGATTCAGAAATTTTTGACACAGAATTAGTATAAGCAATAATCAACTACTTATAACTTTATAATTATTCTAAATCATGAAAAAAGAAATTTTTTCACAGGGCGAACTTTCTGAACTGGAACGCCTGGAAGTACTGGGAGGAATCGCTCCCGGTGAGAACGTTGACATCAACGGTCTCGTCACGGGTGACTCTTGTACCGGTAACTCTTGTACCGGTAACTCTTGTACGGGCAATCATTGTACCGGGAATAATTGCACCGGTAACGAATGTTCTGGTGGTACTTGTTTTGCCGGTGGTACTTGTCATTCAGGTATTATTTGCTAATAATTAGTCAGATCTCTCCTTAAAGTGTGCAGGAGACTTGAGTCCCTTATCCCCCCGATTTAATCATTACTATCAGGATACTTTCGGGTATCCTGATATTCTAATTTCTTTGATTCGATGAAATTTATTAAAATAATTGCTACTATCGCTTTGTTACTTATCCTACCTTTGCATAGTTTTGGGATAGAAATTAGAGGTACTGTTATTTCCGAAGGGAATTACAGCCGCAAAATCTCCAATGCAGAATGTAGTGTGTTGAAAAGGAGCGATGAGGCTACCATTATTATAGATTCTACGTTATCTGATGATAATGGCGAATTTCACTTGCAAGTCCCGGACTCTTTAAGTACCTTAATTCTAAGAATTGAATCATTCGGCTACGAACCCTATGAGAAGGAATTTGCTTCGGGTGGGGATAACATTGATGTCGGGGAATGTATTCTTCAGGAGGTGAGTACACTTGATGAAGTGGTGGTGGAAGGGTCGCCGGTAGTGGCCTCCGACGGCAAGATCCTCTATACCCCGAGGCAATCTTCCATCGAAGCCTCCACTTACGCCATCGAACTCATCGGACGACTTGGGATACCGACTCTGATGTATAATCCTACGAATCGTACGCTCGAGAGCAGCCTTGGGAATCCGGTTATCCTTATCGACGGCCACCCCTCCTCGCAGGAGGAGTTGCAGTCGCTTAAGGCTACTGACGTACTCAATGTAGAATATTCTCCTAACGTACCGGCAATCTATGGGGAAGGGAACTTCCTGATAAATGTAAGGTTGAAGAAGAGAGATAATGGAGGCAGCCTTAATGTTACAGAGTCGAATGACTTCATAGGTACCTTAATCTGGGGAGGAGCCGGTCTGCGGTTTCATCAGGGCAGTTCCTCATGGACACTGAGGGGCAATTTCAATTACGCCAATAACGAGAAGACATACGATACTCTCACTACCGATTATACGTCACCTTCCCTTCCGGTGAATATCAATGAAGAATCTCATTCACCATTTAATTACAAGATCGCCAACGCAACTCTGCAATACAACTATCTGCCCTCCTCATCATTTTTACTGTCGGCCTCATATTGTTTTAACAATTCCAATGCATTGCGTAAATCATATACCTACTATGAGGAAATGTATTCCGCCAATCCGGATAGTTACTATGGCTCCAGCCGAACCCACAACAACGCGGCGACGCATACTCTGAATTTCTATCTGTCGAAGGAACTGAATCCCGGGAATGCCGTCGACGTGAATGTAGTGGGCACAGCCTCCAGCACCCCCTATGAGTCGGAGATAAGTTACGACCGCCCGTCGGGATTCCTCGAATATGGAAATGACATTAAATCCGAGCGTTATTCCCTGCTTGCAGGACTGGATTACAAACACTTCTTTGCCGACCGCTCGCAATTGGGGCTATGCTATCTACTGACGCTCTCCACCAATACCAACAGATACCCGCTCACCACTACGGAAAGCCACATGAAGGAGAACCATAATCAGATTTATGCGGAGTACCGCGCTACGTGGGCCAACCGCGTCACGATGTATCTGAAGAGCGGTCTCAACATACAGCATTTCGCAATCGACAACCGGTCGATGACATACCTCAACAATCTCTCGCAGTTGAATCTCCAGTGGGTGATAAATCCATCGTGGACACTCAACCATAACCTGACTTACGGCTCCTCCCCCCTGTCACTCGGTCAACTCGATGATCATCTGGTGCAGACCTCCTCTTATCTTTACAATAACGGCAATGAGAATCTTAAGCCTCTGCATAGTATTCAGGAGCGTCTTGTGGTAAGTTACAGTAACAACAGGAATATCATTGTCAACACAACTGCCACCTACACGCGGAGTATTAATCCTGCCGTCACAGTTGTCAGATATGATGACGCCCTAAAGGCTTATCTTTCCATGCCCGTAAATGGACGCTATTCCAATGAGGCCGGATGTGTCCTGCAGGGATCTTTTTATAATATCCTCAACATGTTTTCGTTTCATGCGTTTTTAGAGTATCGTCATTATGATTTCAAGGACGATGCCGGATGGAAAACCCATACCAATTCACTTGGAGGCTTTATCAGACTGACTTGGCAATATCGAAAATGGCAGATTGACTACGCACGACAGTTTCCTCTCAACTCCTGCAATGGCTATGTCGCAAGGAGAGGGCCGTGGTATGATCAATTGTCAGTGAGATTCACCCCCAACTCCCACTGGGATTTTCAGGTCGGATGGTCCTATATGTTTGATAAGAAGGGCTGGCACTACATTGAGTGGCAACATTCACCCGAACAGACAGTCAGGAAAACCCGCGAGATGCGGAATGCCCATGATCTAATCCAACTGACTATCTCCTATAATCTCGATTTCGGCAGTCCGTTTAAGAAAAAGGAACGTGAGCGTGTACTCAATCTCAACGACAATGGCTCTACCTTCAACGACTACGGCAAATAATCCTTCTGCAGGAAAAATCCCCATAAATACGATTACCACATGAGTATCAGTCTTATCGACACATATAGATTTTTATTACGAAGACACAGGTATCCCGCGGTGATTCAGCGGGATTCAAGCCAATGCGGGGCGGCCGCATTGGCTACTGTCTGCGCATATTACCATATGTCGTTCCCGCTGTATTATCTCAGTCAGCTTTGCGACACCGACACGGAGGGTGTCAGTCTATTGGCTTTGCAGAAAGTGGCGGAGGAACTCGGGTATGATACTATGGCGGTAAGAATTGATGATTCGAAATTACCGGATCTGACTCTCCCGGCCATACTTCACTGGAATCAGAATCATTATGTAGTGTTGTATAAGATTTCGGCAGATCTAAAGCGATTCTATATAAGCGATCCGGCATTTGGAAAGAAAGTTATGTCACGTGATGAGTTTATGAGATGCTGGGGCGTAAAGGATTGCGGATCTGATTGCGTCAAGGGGATAGTGCTGATGCTTGAGCCTTTACCCCGGGCAGCGGCTATTCATGCCGAATACGTCAGCACCCATCCGGATTCTACGAAAGTATCGTCGTGGTTCGGAGAGTTACGTAAGCACCTCAGGGAATATCGGAAGCATTTCGGATTTATTATCCTTTTGCTTTTCGTAGGAAGCCTGCTGCAACTCATTATGCCGTTTCTGACGAAAGCGATAGTTGACCGCGGGATTCATGACAGCGATTTAAATATCATCTATCTGATACTGATTGGTGAGGGGATGATTGTAGTGGGAAGCACCATCACTGAATTTCTAAGCCGCTGGCTCACACTGCACGTATCGGTAGGTCTTAATATACGTTTGAAGAAAGATTTCATCAATCGGCTTTTCTATCTGCCGATGAGATTCTTCGACAGCCGCAAACTCGGCGACTCTCTTCGCAGGATGGAAGATAACAAGCGGGTGCAGACATTTCTGACATCGGAAGCCGTGAGCATATCTTTCGTTGTGCTCAGCGCGGTGGTGCTCGGTGTGACGCTCGCATGGTTCAGTCCCCGTCTCTTCCTGATTTTCCTCGGATTCTCACTCCTCTATGGAATATGGGTCTGCCTCTTCCTGCGGCGTAGAAAGTGTATCGATTATCAGATCTTCGAAGTGGAGAGTGATAATCAGCATTGCACGTATCAACTTCTCTCCTCCATGCAGGAGACAAAACTGCAGGGATGTGAAGCCCGCAGACGCGATGAATGGGAGATAATTCAGCAGCGGCTCTACCGGGTGCAGATGAAGAATCTGAGACTCCAGCAGTCGCAGGAGTCCGGGTCGGTACTGATCAACGAACTTAAGAATATCATCATCACCGTGCTTGCGGCATCGGGAGTGATAGCCGGAAAATTATCACTCGGAGATATGCTTGCCATCCAGTTTATAATCGGGCAGTTAAACAATCCTGTGTCGCGCATAATATCTTTCATCTATTCGCTGCAGGATCTTAAGATATCAATGGAACGCATAAACGAGGTGAAAAATATGGATAAGGAGGATCGTGATGTGGCCGGAGGCGAGGATGTTTCCTCGGAAGCAAGCCATGATCCGGAATGTGATAAAGAACGCGAAGATACTTCCCGGATTATAGAGAATGAAAAGGGTTGCACCGCCCGGAATGAAGGAGTGGAAATCGCTGTAAACAACCTTACCTATCGCTATAACCGTTTCTCTCCGATCAAAGCGCTCGATGGAGTGACAACTGTATTCCCCAAAGG
Organism: uncultured Porphyromonadaceae bacterium; assembly: GCA_947177015.1. GTDB lineage: Bacteria > Bacteroidota > Bacteroidia > Bacteroidales > Muribaculaceae > Lepagella. The sequence goes on along the minus strand of CAMWSV010000001.1, from coordinate 30,572 downwards.
GCGTACAACCGCTATAGTCGGAGCCTCCGGTAGCGGAAAGAGTACGTTGCTGAAACTCATGCTCGGATATTATCGTCAGGAAGGAGGTGAGATTCTTATCAACGGAAAAGATCTGTCGACAATGTCGATGAAGGAATGGCGAAAACGTTGCGGAGTCGTGATGCAGGAGGGATTTATCTATAACGACACGATTGAGCGAAATATTGTGATGGATGAGGGAGAGATTGACTACGAAAACCTGAGGGAGTCGATGCGGATAGCCAATATAAGCGATGAAGTAGACCGGTTGCCGTTGAAGACTGCAACCGTGATCGGGAGCAGTGGGCGCGGTCTTAGTCTCGGACAGAAGCAACGACTGCTGATAGCGCGTGCGATCTATCGGAAGCCGGAGGTGATTCTTTTTGATGAGGCAACCAACTCTCTTGACAGTGTCAACGAGCGGATGATTGTAGAAAATCTTGAGGCGATGTTTGAAGGTCGCACTGTAATCGTTATTGCCCACAGGCTATCGACTGTAAGAAATGCAGACAATATACTTGTGATGGATAGAGGGCGTATCGTTGACAGTGGTACATTCGAATCGCTTAAGACTACCAGCAAAGTATTCTACGACCTTGTGAAGAATCAACTCGAATTGTAGTCGCAGACGCGGCCATTAGGCAGGTGACTATTAACTATTATTTGATAAGAAAAACTAATAAAAAAATCTTGATGTGAGTAATGACAAGAAAGGGAGAGAGCGGCGGCGGACCGATATTTTATAGTGGCAAGTGGTAAGACAAGTTATGAGACTGTAGTTTAGTTGTAAGTGAAAACCTTGGTATAATTACAAGAACGGTCAACCGCCGCTTACTCCCTCCTCTCATCAGACAATCCTTTCCGTGCCGGAATCTCCGGTCTCCGGCAAGGATTACTTTTTTCTTGCTCGCTTCCTTGGGCGACCGAAGTCACCCCTCCGACTTATGCATGCGCCTCGCAAAATATCTGCACGATATCTGCATACGCCGCGATGGCGCGATGATGGCGCAGAGGGAGGGTGCGAGGGCACGAGGCGCGTGCGAGGGTGCAGAGGGGGACGGGTTATTTGGTGGATTTGCGTCCGGGTTTCTTGGGTACTTCTTTCTCTTTAGGCGCTTTCTCTTTGGGGGCTTTGGCGGAGGAAGACTTTTTGGCGGCGGATTTGCGGGTCTTCTTCTCTTCCTTGGCGTCAGCGGGGAGCATGTGCGAGTCTGGGAGGGGAGCCTCCTGCACCTTGACGGGGGCGTTGGTAGAGTCGTCGGACGTAAGGATATTTTGCTTGAGTTGCTTCACCTCCTTATTGAGCGAATCGATTTCCGATGCCTGATTACGGATAGTGAGGAGTAGGGAATTGAGTTCTTCGTTGCCGATCTCTTCGGGGTATTGCTCTTCGACCCGGACGATGAAGTCGGCGAGGACATTCATGTAGTTGGTGAAGGCTGAGAAGGGAGAATCGTAGGGAGAGAAGGATCCTGCGGCGTTTTTACCCGTAGCCATATAGTAGAAATGGTCGGAACTCTGAAGGTATTCCCAGTCAAGTTTAAGGCGACGATCGGTGCAGAGGTTAACACGTTCACCTACGGCATAGAGTTTGCCGAGGGCTTCGCGCTGGAGATCGTTGCCTTTCCAAGCGGCGACATCGGCAGCCTCATTGATGTCGGAGATTGGGAAGGGGATGCTGAGGGCGTCAACGGGCTTGAGACGCTTTGCCGCAGCAGAAGGAGTGGTAAATTCTACACCGCGTTCTTTACCGAATTTGGGGAGAGCCTTGAGGAAGTCGAAGATACCGGTAGATGCCGGAATGAACGAACCGAAGGCATCCATAGGCAGATAGAGGTTGACGATCTGCTGCTCTTCGGGTAGAGAAGCGATCCAATCCACATATTTATCCGCCGTGAGGGGATATTCCTCCCAATCAGGGTTATTGAAATTACGTGTGATGTCGTTTGAGAGTTTATTATTGGTGAGAAGGAGTTTCAGTTCGGGAGCCACGGCAGAAGAATATACGTAGTTGGGCGATTTCCATCCGAGTATATGTTTTGCACCCTCAGTGAGGCATACGCTGAATCCCATTGACCTGATGAGAAGGGAAGTGTCGTCATCATAGATGAGTTCGGTGTTTGCGAAAACTTTCGGTTTCTGACCGAATTCACGCTTGATGATATCATCGTGCATCTTCACTTCGCGCAGGAACTCCTCGGGGTCTTCGAGTGAAGCCAGAGAGTGAGAATATGTGCCGGAGAGGAACTCCACGCACTTGGTGTCGGCGAGTTTCTTGAGGAGGTCGATAAATTCAGGCACGTAGAGTTGGAGTTGCTCGATAGCAGTGCCGGAGATGGAGATTGCGCACTTGAACTCACCATTGGAATTCTTGATCATTTCCAGCAGTGTCTCAGCCATGGGGATGTATGATTGTTCAGCCAGACGATTGATGATTTCATCGTTGGCAAAATCGTCGTAGTAGTAATGGTCGTTGCCGATATCGAAGAAACGATAGCGTTTCAGACGGAACGGCTGATGAATCTTGAAATAGAAACAGACTGATTTCATAATATGAAGAAAATAAGGAATTTTATATATTGATTAACCTAATGCGAGGATTATACCATTGATAGATTATTGCTGATGCCGTAAATATCTGATATCCTTGCAGAGGGATTGGATAATGCTTGATGAGGTTATAGGCGGTTTTGGGGGGATTGCCGGTAACATCTGGGAGTGGGTACCGAAGGTTTTTGTGGAGATCGCCGGTAAGATCTGCAGCGAGGTTATTTGGATTTCTCGTTGGCTTCGATCACATTCTTATATATGTCGATAACCTTTTTGCCTGCTTTCTCCCAGGTGATGCCGTGAATCTCCTCGATGCCTTGGTCGCGCAGAGTCTTATGAAGCGCGGGGTTTGTAACGATGGAGTGCATGGCGTCTGCCATGGCGTCGATATCCCAGTAATCGGTCTTGATAACGTTGTCGAGAATTTCGGCGCATCCGCTTTGCTTGGAAATGATGGAGGGGACACCCATCTCCATGGCTTCGAGCGGGGAGATGCCGAACGGCTCGGACACGGAAGGCATGACGTAGACATCCGAGGCGGCGAGCATCTCGTAAACCTCCCTGCCTTTAAGGAATCCGGTGAAGTGGAACTTATCGGCGATGCCTCGTTTTGCAGCGAGTTTAATCATTGCGTCCATCATATCTCCTGAACCTGCCATCACGAAGCGCACGTTTTTATTCTTCTGAAGCACCTTTGCGGCAGCCTCCACGAAATACTCCGGACCCTTCTGCATGGTGATTCTGCCGAGGAATGTGATCACCTTATCTTTGGATTCCGGGCGTGGAATGGAGAGAAGATCCTCGCTGAGAGGAATCACGGCGTTGTGTACGGTGGTGACCTTATCGGGATTTATGCCATATTTGTCGATAACGGTGCGTCGCGTGAGTTCGGAGACGGTGATGATATGGTCAGCCTGTTCCATTCCGTCTTTCTCGATAGCGAAGACGGTGGGATTGACGTTGCCGCGCGAGCGGTCGAAGTCGGTGGCATGAACGTGGATCACGAGGGGTTTGCCCGTGATGCGTTTGGCATGGATTCCGGCGGGATACGTGAGCCAATCGTGAGAGTGGATAATGTCGCACTCCACAGTGCGGGCTATGACGCCTGCCACGATCGAATAGTTATTGATTTCCTCAAGCAGGTTGTCAGGGTATCTGCCCGAGAACTCGATGCAACCGAGATCGTTGAGATGGAGATAATTGAAGTCGGCATATATATGATCGCGCAGATCGAAATATAGTTGGGGGTCCATGTATTTACCGAGCCGGGAATTCACGTAGTCCCAACTTACGTCGCGCCAGGCAACTGGGGTGTTGCAGGCACCGATGATCTGAGCGAAGCCTTTCTCCTCGTCGCCCCAGGGCTTAGGGATGACGAAAGTGATATCCATATCTCCGTTATTGTGCATCCCCTTGGTGAGGCCATACGAGGCAGTGCCGAGACCTCCGAGAATATGAGGGGGGAATTCCCACCCGAACATTAGAGCCTTCATGAATTAGTCTTCTTGAGCGGTTTGTAGTTTGTTGAGTTCTTTCACATTTCTGATAGTGCGGAGTATCTCGCCAACATTTTTTGCTGTTGAGACGGCTCCGCGGCCCGTATAGGGGGGATTTGCGTCATACATTTCGGAGAGCGAACCGATACAGCCTTCAGTCATTTCATCCTCGTAGCCGATGAGCATACGCTCGATGAATCCGAGTCCGCTGAGACCGAACACCTTGATATAGGCATCGGCGTAGAATCCGAAGAGCCACGGACGCGCGGGACCCTGGTGCACGGCGCGCTCGCGCTCCTCGGGCGAACCTACATAGAGGGGAGTATAGGCGTAACTCTTGGGGCTGAGCGAACGGATACCTTTCGGAGTGAGGAGTTCACGTGTGGCGAGATCGAGAATCTTCTTGCGTTGACGGCGATCGAGGGGAGAATATTCCAGTCCGATTGCGATTACCATATTGGGTCGCACCTCAAGATCGGTATATGCGCCGTTGACGTAATCGTAGAGATAGCCGTAATCGTTGAGGAATGTAGCAATGAAAGACTCCTTCACCTTCTCAGCCAACACTTCGAGTTGGCGAACATACTCACCCTTTTCGGGAATATCGCTATAGAGAGCAATCAGGAACTTGATGGCGTTATACCATAGAGCGTTGAACTCCACGATATATCCCGAGCGCGGGATGAGGGGTTTGCCTGCGAGGGAAGCCGAGAGCCAGGTGACAGGTTTGTCGGTGCCATTTGATGAGAGGAGACCATTGGAATCCAGCGCGAGATTATTGATGCGGTTGGCGCGGATGTCTTCTACCAGGCGCTCCACAGCCTCTCCATACTTCTCTCTACATTCAGCGATGCCGTAGCGGCGTCGATACTGCTGGATAGCCCAGATGGTCCAGAGGGGGATGTCGGGGAGGTCGATATCGGTGATGACGGAATCCTTGACCCCTTCATCGATATATTTGCGAAGGGCATGGAGGAAAGTATCGGTCATGGCGAGGAAATCATCGCGATGGTCGATGGCGAGTGTACATCCCGGCAGGGCGATGAGTTCATCGCGTCCGCGGACGTTATACCACGGATATCCCGCCATGATATACATTCCCTCACCCGGTTTTTTGAGATAGAACTGCTTGGCGGAATTCTTCAGGCAGTTATAAAACGAAGTGCGCGAGGTGCGCGATACGAGTTCCCGTTCGTAGGTCTTTTCAAAATCAGCCGGGTCGGTGGGGAAAGTGGAAGCGGAGAATATAATCGACTCACCCTTTCGGATGGGGAGTTCGAAATATCCGGGCACCCATAGATCTTCGGTGAAGGGGATTCCACGATCGCGGTCTTTGTAATAGATGATGTTTTTATTCCAGTGTCCGTCATTGACCCACTTCACCTCCTTATTGAACTGCATGAATAGTTCCGGATAGCCCTGATAGAGGCAGGTGGCGATACCGTTGTCGACGGGTCGCACATTCTTATTGATAGCCTGATTCTCGATGCAGAGATCGTTGGCGTTGCGGAAAGCGAGAAACGGGCGGAACTGTAAGGTGGTGTCGGAGTGAGCCTCCAAAAGGGTGTACTTTATAAGGATGCGGTTTTCGTGCGAGATGAATACCTTTTCCTTCGTGAGCACTACACCTCCGACGCGATAGGTGACGGTAGGCACGGTTTCGCAATTGAATTCGCGGATATATTTATGTCCGTTCGGAGCGAAGACATCGCCGGCATACTGATGTAGTCCGAGATTGAAGGGAGCACCATGCTGTATGACCGTCTCATCGAGCGACGACAGGAGGATATGCGCCTTATCGTCCATTTCCGGAATTGGAATCACGAGCAGGCCGTGCTGTTTACGAGTGTTGCACCCCACGATAGTGGTGCAATGATAGGCACCGGATTTATTGGTGCGGAGCATCTCTTTGGGTAGAGATTGCTCCAAGTTTATCATAAGGCTTTTATCAAATTTCAGGTAACTCATAGGCGAGCCAAGGTTATATAGGTTTGAAAGTATGCAAAGGTAACAATCACTTCACTCAAATAATAATTACTCGGCAATAATAATTGCGCTACAATAATTACTGATTGCAAAAATAATAATTATTATTCAGAGAGAATACTTTATGTAATAAAAAAAACTCCGGTGAAAGAAAAGTTTAAAAGAATGTAACAAAAACTCTATTTAGAAAACCTGCTTAATCCTCAATCGGCACTCTTGGAATCATGTGTACGGGGATCGGTGGAGGCGATGACCTCCTTTATGGTCTGAGGTTGAGGTATCGGGAGATTGATTACCATAGTGGAGTCAGCGTCGTTCCAAGCCATTTCATTCCATTTGTCGGTAAGGGCTATGAGTTGTGGATATATAGCCTTGAATCGCGGTATGAAATCCGAATCTCCGAGAGCATCGAGGCGTCGCAATACGGTGCCGACGCTGAGTGTGGGAGTATCGAGAGCGGGAGAATAGCCCAGAGTATCATCCTTGACCAGCACTGTATAGATGAGTCCGCACCTCTGGAGATCGTAAGTGATATCGCCGACTATGCGGATCGGTATGTCATAGAGCACCGAAATATCGTTGCGGGTGAGCGGGGTTCGACCCTCATGGAAACGCTGATAAATCACGGCTGCCACCACGAGCGATATCTTGCGGCGGTAATCGCGCGAAATGGTGGTGACATCGCCTAAGAAGTTAAAGGCGAAGATATTCTGCAGAGAATAGGTGAGTACGCATCCGAAGAGCAATACGAGCCAGGAAAGTTGCATCCAGATGAGGAGCAAGGGGAGGAAAGAGAACGAGCCGTAGATGGCGTTATATTTCGATACGTAGATCTGACCATTCACGAACATCAACTGAATAATCTGGAAAGCGACGGCACAGATAGCCCCGGCTACGGCTGCATATTTAATCTGCACCTTGGTGTTCGGAATCAGATAATAGGAGAGAGTGAAGGCGATCCATACCAGGAAGAGAGGTGCAAGTTCGAGCGAAATGTTGACCAACGGGCTGAGGAAAGCGAGGTGCACGTTGTTTTGGACAATCGTAGACATAAATATCGAAACACCCGACGAGCATATCATCAGGATGGGGACTAAGAGACAGATGGCGATGTAATCGGTGATTTTCTGATAAATCGTTCGGTCCTTTTTAATATCCCATACATTATTGAATGCTTCCTCCACGGTGGATAGCAAAGACACCACGGTCCAGAGCAGGATGATTATACCGACACCAACGAAAATTCCGTTGTTAGCCTCCTTGAGGTAAGAATCCACGAACGTCATTGACGTTTCGAGTGCTTTATGCTGCGACGGAAAATAGGAGTAGAGAGAATTGGATATAAGATCCTGCAGTCCGAAACCGCGGCCGATAGCGAGCATGAGAGCCAGGGCAGGGACGAGTGCGAGTACTGAGGAATAAGTGAGAGATGCTGACTTCATCTGCAGATCGCGGTCGAAGAAGGAACGCACAGAGAGGTTGAGAGTCTTGACTATGCGGACGGAGAGGGTGTCGCGGGTGGTTTTCCACACACCGACAGTGCAGAAATTATATAGAGCCTTGATGCGTGCTATGATTTTAGGTAAAGTATTTTTCATAGAGGATGTGGTGGTATCAATTGATTGAAGGATTCGGGTTTCGATAAATCTCACTCCCGGACGAAATATATAATGCTGAGAGGAGAGGCAGAGAGGAAAACAGAAGGAGCGGAAGAGAGGAGAGGTGATGGAATATGTAAAGGAAAAGGGAGAAAAAAGGGAAGTAAGGGAAAAGGAAAAAGGGAAGTAAGGAAAGAGGAAAAAGGGAGGGGATGGAATCGATGGAAAATCAACGAATCCATCCCCTCAGAGAATGAGCAGAAGGGTTATAAGCCGGGTTATGTGGCATAGCGGGAATCTGTAGAATCCATGCGCGATGCTGACGATCATTTATCTGAGTCAGACGGTTGCCCGCCGACTTTAGCGGCCTACCCCCCGGCAATGGACGAGCAATCCTTAAATGCCGGTATACTTGACCTTGCAACACATAGGATGTGCGGCCTCCCGGGTCGCCACGGGAGCCGGTGGGCTCTTACCCCGCCTTTTCACCCTTACCGTGCCGACGTGGATACGCGGCATGGCGGTTGTTTTCTGTCACATTATCCTCAGAGTCGCCTCCGACTTTCCGTTAGAAAGTATGCTGCTCTACGTTGCCCGGACTTTCCTCTTCATGCTCCCGGCATGAAGCGATCGTCGGCCCTTCTGCTGTAATGCATCGGAAGATACGGAATCCGATGGATGAAGAATCACTTTTCGGCTTCCGAATCAGTATTTTCAGATTTCGATTCGGAATCTTCAGACTTTTCTGCAGATTCAATTTTTTCAGGAGTCTCACCGACTGCCTTGTCGAGGTCAGCCACCACTTTGGCTTCTCTTCCGGCGGCTGCGAATCCATTGGCGGCATAAACCACTAAAGAGATACCGGCAATCAATCCGGCTGCGGCAGATACTTTATCGGGTCCCATCAGAATGATTACCAATCCGGCGATCAGCGTCAGCACCGGGATGATAAACCACAGAGCGATCGGGCGCACAGGGCGCGCTGCGCTGTAGATGGCAGAGATCTGGACAATGCCTACAAGGATCAGGATTCCGCCCAGAGTGTAAATGATGGCTTTGATGAAGAATCCCGGAGAGCATAGCATCCAAATACCCAGTATGAGACCTGCAAGTCCGGTGACGATGGTGGCCCAGTTTGATGCCGCTTTTTCGGCACGTTTAGAGCGGGTGATGATTTCACCTTCGGCCGGCTTGCGTTTGCCGCGAGCGACTTCGATGATGAGGAGAATCAGACTCGGGAGTGCGATAAGCGCGCCGATGGCGATTACCACACTGTTATATAACTGCGCTTTGTCATGATAGATGAGGAGCAGGATGCCTATCACAAGCGCCGAGACATAAGTGAAGAGATAATTTTTTCCTTTCATAAGTATTGTATTAATATCAACTGTCGAGGTAAATCAGGGGGATGCCGTGCCGGAGAGTATGCTGATTCAAGAATTAAGCCGAGGATTGCATTACCAAAGGATAATTTGCTGATCAGCGCTTAATAGGACATTTAACGGCGATTCCTACAATTTATATTAAATTAACACTTAAGATGTGGAAAGGTTTTATTTATTTGAATCGATTGTCGATATAAGACTTTATCACTTCGAGAGTGGCATCCTCGCCGAGGAGAGCGGAGTTGAGAGTGAGGTGATAATTATCGGCGTGTCCCCAGCCGCTGCCGGCGAAGTAATTATAGAAATTTTCGCGCGAGGCATCGATTTTGTTGGCAAACTCCTTCGCCTTATCAATAGATTTGGCATCGCCGCGGTCGAGGATTGCTTTCGCGCGATGCTCGATGGGAGCGTGGAGGAATATGCTGACCAGATGTGGATGTTCGCGGAGAATATAATCAGCCGAACGCCCGACGAATACACACCCTTTTTTTTCAGCCAACTGCCTGATCACATAACTCTGTCGCTGATAAATCGACTCGCTGCTCATGGAATTTTCGTAAGATTCAGCCACTCCGAAAGCGTTGCTGAGCAGAGAACGCAGTGGCGAAGGGCGTTTCTCATCGTAGCGGGCGAAGATGTCGGGGTTCATGCCGAACCTTACGGCAGCCTCCGAAAGCATCTCCTTATCATAGTAATCGAGACCGTAATGCTTTGCCAGGGCTTTGCCTATTTTTCTGCCGCCGCTGCCGAATTGGCGACCAACAACAATGATCAGATCTGAAGGGGTCATGGTAGGTGATAAATATAGAAAGATTCAAGCCTGCGGGAGCATAAGAATGCTTACGGAAGATGAATCAAAGATTCAAATAAAGTAAAATTGGAGGGGAAGAGGGGGAAAGAAGAGGGAGAAAAAGGAGTAAAATCGGGGTTAAATACTCCAAATCCGTCACAAATTTAATTAAAATCGGTGTAATGATAAAATTTTTTGTTATTTTTGCGCAAATTACGTTAAGTTATGAGCGAAAATTCAAATAAAAACATGTCGGAAGAAGACGGCATGGCGATATATGAAGAGATTGTAAATAACGTAGATACCTGCAAAGACCGACTTGATCAGTTGATTTTCGACCTTAAGAAGGCAGATGTCAGCGGACAGTTTCTATGCAGTACTGCGAGATTTCTCGTGGCAGTAGACCGTGAGACATTCGAGGAGTTTCTTCCTGCCCTGATTGAATCCGCTATCGAGAAGGATCGCGAGCGCAGATATATCGGTCATCTGCTTGAGGCTATCTGGGGTGCGGACTATAAAGAGTGCGCCGAAGAACTCAGGGAGAAGGATGATCTTTTCCGCAAGGTGTATAAGCGTGTTTACGCCACGGGCACTTTTGACTGAGTTCTCCCGGAATAGAAAAACAACTCTTCGCTGCAGAGCAAGAAAGATATGAAAAAGATATATATACTTATATGTTTGGTTGTGACTGCATGTATGTTTGCGGCGGCATCGGAAGTGGTGAAGAAGCAGACGCGCAAGCGCACGACCGCCAAAAGCGCAATGACACAGACAAAAAAGACAGCGTCAGCCGCGGCGCAGGAGCCGGCTGCAGTATCGGATCGTGATGCAATCGTGGAGATTGTCACCACCGAGGGTCCGATCAAGGTGAAACTTTACGGAGACACCCCCCTTCATCGCGATAACTTCCTGAAGCATGTGGAGGAAGGATATTATGACGGGGTGCTCTTTCACAGAGTTATAAAAGACTTCATGGTGCAGACCGGCGACCCGAATTCCAAGACAGCCGGTAAGGGTACCCCCCTCGGAGCCGGAGATCCCGGATATACCTTGCCCGCAGAGATCAACTACCCGCGCCATTATCACAAATACGGAGCATTAGCGGCGGCGCGCACCGGCGATAACGTCAATCCGGAGCGTCGTTCATCAGGGAGCCAGTTCTATATCGTGACCGGCGAGAAGCAGACGCCGCGTCATCTCCAGATTATGGAAGAGCGTCTTGCCAATGATGCCAAGCAGCAATATTGGATGAAACTCCAGAAAGAGAATATCGACACAATCCGCAGCATGCAGTCGAGCGGCAACCGCGAAGGTCTTGAGCAATTCCGTCAGGAACTCATAGAGCGTCTTGAAAAGGAAGTGAAAGTGCCGACACTTACCGAAGAGATGAAGAACGACTATCAGACAATAGGGGGCACTCCACATCTTGATGGTCAATATACAGTGTTTGGTGAGGTGCTCGAAGGTATGGATGTGGTGGAAAAAATCCAGAACGCAGTCACAGACTCGTCAGACCGTCCGGTAGAAGATATAAAAGTGATAAGCACCAAAGTGATAGAAAAATAATAGCGGTGAGTAAGTTTTCAAGGCGACGATAAGCCTTCAGGAAGCGAACTTGCGAAATAAACTTCTTATTAACTACAAGTTAACAACAAGTCGTTATGACAGACTCTGAAAAGAAGTCTCCAATAGAAGAGACTTCCGTCCCTCAATCAGTAGCCCCCGAGGCTAATGTAACAGCACAGTCAGAAGAGATTGTGAGCGAAGTAAGCGAACCCGCCTCAGCAGCAGAGGAGGCAGTGGCAACTGCCTCCGACAAGAATGTTCATTCACTTTCGAAAGAGGAACTCGTAAATGAACTCCGCAGAATAGTTGAATCCGCTGAGGTGAACGCCCATAAAGAGGTTGTGGCAATCAAGCAGGCTCTTTTCGCACTCCGCCAGCGAGAGATAAATGAAGAACTCAATGTGTTTGTAGAGGCAGGCAACAATCCCGCCGACTTTTCCGCCACACCCGATGATCTGGAAAACGAAGGTAAGGAATTGATAGCCACATTCCGCGAAATACGCAATCGCCATCTTGAAGCGGAAGAGGCACGCCTCAGAGAGAATCTGAATAAGAAGAAAGAGATAATCGCTGAGATGCGTAAGATCGTGGAAGACCCCGACAACGTGAATCAGCACTTCCAGCGTTTTCAGGAACTCCAGAAGACCTTCCGCGATATTAGGGAAGTGACCCCCTCCGGAGAGAGCGAAATATGGAGAGAATTCCAGAGCGTAAGCGAAGGCTTTTATGATGCCTTGAAAATCAATAAAGAATTGCGCGACCTCGACTTCAAGAAGAATCTTGAGGCTAAACGCCGACTGATTGCCGAGGCGATAGCGCTCCAGCAGGAGGAGATGATTGTGGAGGCATCACGCAAATTGCAACGTCTGCACGCTGAATGGCGCGAAATCGGACCGGTTGTAAAGGAACTTCGCGACTCAGTATGGGAAGAGTTTAAAGAAGCCTCTGCTATCATCCACCGCAAACATCAGGAATTCTTCGACAGCCGTAAGGAGGAAGAGCAGCGTAACGGCGATGCCAAGACCGCACTCTGCGAAGAAGTGGAGGGTATCGACACAGCAGCCCTCACTACCTTCCCCGCATGGGATGAGGCCACCGAAAAGGTGAAAGAGATTCAGGCGAAATGGCGTACGATCGGATTCGCATCGCGTAAACTCAATAATGAGATCTTCGCCCGTTTCCGTAAGGCTTGCGATAACTTCTTTGAGGCGAAGGCAAAATTCGTGAGCGGCGTCAAGGAGAACATGCAGAGCAACTACGAAAAGAAACTCGCATTGTGTGAGAAAGCAGAAGCACTTCGCGATTCCGAAGAAACCAAATCAAGTCTTGATGAAGTGATTCGCCTACAGGCTGCATGGAAGGAGATAGGCGCAGTGCCCCGTAAGTTGAGTGATGCCGTATGGGAACGCTTCACTAAGGCATGCCGCGAAGTATTTGACCGCCGCAAGAAGATAGCCAACGAACGCCATAACGTAGAAAACGGTAATCTTCAGGCTAAGCGCGATATCATCAAGGCATTAAAAGAGATTCCCCACGACATTGACCGCCGCGAGGGACTGAAGCAGGTAAAGGCGCTTCAGAAACAATGGACGGAGACCGGCCACGTACCCTTCAAGGTAAAAGATAAGATCTATGCCGAATATCGCGAAGCGTGCGATGCTCTTTACGCCGCATTCTCAGCCGGCCGCGATCAGGAACGTCGGCAGAACTTCGACGCTCATCTCGACACAATGAAAGGGGATAACCGCAAACTGCGTTCGGAGCGTGAGAGACTGATGCGTGTGCTCGAAGCCAAGGAACAGGAACTTAAGACATACAACAACAACCTCGGCTTCTTCAATATCAAATCATCTCAGGGCAACTCTATGGTTAAGGACATGGAGCGCAAGATGAAGAGAATCGAAGCGGACATCAAGGAAATCAAAGAGAAGATCGCCTTGATCGCTGCCGAACAGAAATAATGTAGCATTTAAATGCGAAAACGCGCCTAATGTAAAATAGCATGATAAAAGGCAAAAATATTAAGAAGTTGGCAGGCATTGCATTGGCATGTCTGCCAACTTTTGTGTCGGGCCTTACGGCATCGGCAACTGAGCGGGCACTTCCGGCAGATTCATTGATGAAGGTGCCCGACGTGGCGGAGAAGGATACCTCACACCACTATAAGGTGGGACTTGTACTGAGCGGCGGCGGAGCCAAAGGGATAGCCCACATAGGAGTAATCAAGGCATTGGAGGAGAATAATATCGCTATCGACTGCCTTGCGGGCACTTCGATGGGAGCCGTAGTAGGCAGTCTGTACGTATGCGGCTACTCACCGGAGCAGATGATGGAACTTATAAAATCTCCGATATTTCAGGATTGCGCAACAGGTACGATAGATCCCGACTTATCTTACTACTTCTCTCAAAAAGCGCCTTCCCCCTCATGGGCAAATATTAACCTCAGTTTCCGCGACAGCGTCAATAATAATATTGCCGGGCAGTTGATACCCACCTCTCTTATCAATCCTATCCCGATGAATATGGAATTTCTGAAACTATTCACGAAATATTCATCGCAATGTGAGATGGACTTCGACAGATTGATGGTGCCGTTCAGATGCGTCACAAGTGACGTATATCATAAACATAAGATTGTGATGCGCAACGGACTTCTCGGGCGAGCGGTGCGTGCCTCGATGAGTTTCCCGTTGGTGTTCCGTCCGATCGAGGTGGACGGAGTGCTGGTCTATGACGGGGGTATCTATGATAACTTCCCGGTAGATGTAATGCAGGAGGATTTTAACCCTGACTTCATCATCGGCGTGTCGGTGTCCGGACCTGATGGTAAGCCGGAGCGCGGCAATATAATGTCGCAGTTGGAAGATATGATTATCCAGAATAACGACTATACGGTGCCATCGGAGAACGGTATCAAGATACAGTGTCCGGTACTTAATTTCGGAGTGCTCGACTTCGGGCAGGCAGATGTGATTTATGATATAGGGTATAAGACGGGGTTGGCTATGGTGGACTCAATCAAGAGTCGTACGCCGGCGCGCAGATCATTCGAAGAGGTCACCGCCCGCAGAGCGCAATTCGCGGCTGCCACCCCCGAGATTGAGTTCAATCAGATAGAGGTGAGCAACGGCACCCCCTCGCAACGTCGCTTCCTGAAATTTCTTTTCGACAAAGGATTTCCCGGTGTTCCTTTCGGAATGGAGCAGACCCAGGACGCCTATTATCGCGCTGTGAGCGGAGGCAAACTTAGCAATCTGATGCTCGTGCCCAGATTGGGTGTTGTGAAGGATAGTGCCGATCGGGTGAGAAGCAATAATATCCTTGTGTTGCAGCCGGAGATCAAGAATCCCTGGAATATAGGTGTAGGTGGCTGGATCACTACCGACACTCAATCCATGCTATATCTCGATTTCGGCTATCATACGCTGAGTTACAACTCACTCGATGTGGACCTCGGCGGATGGATCGGTCAGAGTTATTATGCCGGCATGTTGAGTGGCAAATTCACTATCCATAGCCGGCTTCCTGCCTCGCTGCAACTCGAAGCAGTGATGAGCCGTCAGAAATTTTACGACAGTCAGTTGAAATTCTATCAAATAAACTATCCTACCTTCATCACCGAAGACCGCCGCTTTGTAAATGTTATCTACTCCCTCGCCACGGGTAGGAAATCTGTGGCAAAGGCCGAGTTGGGCTATGGCGAGCGTTCAGATAAATTTTATCCGGATGCGGACGTAGACTATAAGGTCGACAAGCGCGATATGTTCAAGACCAAACATTCGGTGCTGAAACTTATCTGGGAATACAATACACTAAATAATCAGATGTATCCCATGACGGGGCGTGAACTGAGGGTATCGGCGTCAGGTGAATGGCGACTCCCTGAATTCAGAAACGGTATTGATGGAAATAAGATGATCAAATATCGCCGTCAGTATCGTCCGCAGATAGAGGTGAAATGGCGCGAATATGGTAAACTTCACAATAACTTCTATCTCGGGGGGTATGCCGAAGGATTACTGACCGGCGGGCCGCTGCAGGGACCTTATACGGCAGCCCTGGTGATGGCGCCCTCGTTTGCGCCGACCCCCTCAACAGCCAACTACTTCAATCCATCGTATAAGGCTGATAACTATGTGGCTGCCGGATTGATGCCCGTATGGAATCCTGCGTCTAAATTCCAGGTGAGAGGTGAATTCTACGGATTCCTACCGCTCCGCAATATCGGATTGGATCATGCTTCAGGAGGTGCACGGCATACAGGATGGGCGAATCGGCCTGAATTTATCGGTGAGATAGCGGCTGTGTATAACTTCCCCTTCGCATCCTTATCGTTATATGGCAACTACCTCAGTTCACCCTCGGGCAACTGGAATTTCGGTATCACTTTCGGAATGTTCGTGCTTGCTCCTAAACTGACTCGCTGATAGGTTTACGAGAGGTGCGGGCTCCTAATTCCTGAAGTTTGCGGGCGCGAGAGGCGATGGATGTTGGGGAACCGTGCAGGTGACTCCTGGATTTTTCGAAAGCGCGGTGTGTGTTATCGATATGTTTGCCTATCGTCTCGAAATCTGTCAGGAAGGTGGCCATCTTGTCATAGAGGCCGCCACCGAGACGGGCAATCTCCTCAGCATTTTTATTCTGCTTATCGATACGCCATAACTGACTCACCAGACTTATGATAGAGAATATATGGGCGGGCGAGACGATCACTACATTATGCTTCATTGCGTAATCAGCGATCTCCTTGTCTGCCCTTATTGCAGCCAGATAGGCGCCGTCATTAGGCATAAACATAAGGGTGTGTTCAAGGGCACCCTTAATATTCTTATGATACTGGGCATGGGCGAGTTCATCTATGTGTCGTTTTACTGAATCGGCATGTTTGCGCAATGCGTCGATTTCATCTTCGCGGCAATCAGCCTCGCAATAATCGAGATAGGAAGTCATTGAAGTCTTGGCGTCGATCACAATCTTTCTATTATCCGGGAGGAAGAAAATCATATCCGGGCGCTGAGCCTTGCCCTCGTCATTTTTGATAGCGGAGCCCTCATCTTTAGTGGCTTGAGTCACGAAATGTATATCAGGGATAAATCCTGCCTTCTCCATAAGAGATTCCAGAATCTGTTCGCCCCAGAGACCTTGCAGGCGTGTATTCCCATGCAGAGCCTCCGAGAGGCGTCGCGTTTCGATACCTATCTGGCGATTAGCGGAGATTAGGGAGTCTATCTGGCGGTTGAGCGCCTCACGCGAGGCATTCTCCTCCATATAAGATGCGTTGACGGCTTTACGGAATTCACCTAAATTTTCGCGTAGCGGATTCAATAGAGTCATCAACTCATGGCGGCTCTCTTCAGCCAGACGGTCAGACTGGCGTTCGAGAGCGGCGGCAGATAGCGATTCGAACTGCATGGCGGCAGTGGTGCGCAGATCCTCTGCCTGCCGACGCAGACGATCTTCGAGTCGCTCTATCTGCAATTCATACTGCCGACGCGTCTCGGCAAGAATCTTTGCCGAAGACTCTTCGAAACTCCGACGCTGCTGTTCGGCCTCGATACGCTGCTGCTCAAGGATTCGCCTATATAGATTTTCGGAGATGCCCGATATGTCCTGATTCGTGATCCGGTTGCTTTCGGAACTGCGAAGAAGTTTCAGAATTGTGAAGATTAACGCCCCTAACGTTATGCAGAGGGCTATGATAAGGGTTGCTACAACCATAATATTGCCAGAATTGAGATATTAAAATATGGTGATAAAAAACTACAATGTGCGATAAGAACAGACTTAATAAATGGTGATATAAGTCAGAAAGTATCTACAAATTTAGTAAAATTCAAATAAAATTACTATATTTGCATACGAGGAAGAATAAAAAATGAGTAAAAAATCGGATATGCCGGTTGGTAAATACTTGGAAAAATTCCGAAATAGAAAAGTTAACGGATACACATCACTCAATTATACATTTATATATTACAAAAAAGTAAATATTTCAAAAAATACGATTTAGTTATGAAGACATCATTTGTGTTTTTAGCAGCCGGCTTTGAGGAGATAGAAGCCTTGACGGTGGTGGATGTACTTCGCCGCGCCGGGCTGCCTGTGAAGACAGTATCAATCACGAGTTCGTTGCAAGTGACGGGAGCGCACGGAATCACTGTAGCCGCCGACGTATTGTATGACAATACCCTCTTTGACGAACCACTATGGCTAATCCTGCCGGGCGGCCTCCCGGGTGCAGACAATCTCTATGACTTCGCCCCGCTGCAAGGGCTGCTCGAACGTCAGGCCAAATCAGCCGACGGAAAGATAGCCGCTATCTGCGCATCGCCCGCAGTAGTGTTGGGTCGGTTGGGACTCCTTGAAGGGAAAGAAGCCACCTGCTATCCCGGATTTGAAGATAAGATGCGCGGAGCCCATGCGCGTCCTGACCTGAAAGTTGTGATAGACGGCAACATCATCACCGGTAATGGACCGGCAAACTCACTTGAATTCGCCTTGGTGATAGTAAGAGAAGCATTGGGAGTGCATATCGCAGGGGAAGTGGGAAGCGGAATGCTCTATTACAGAGAATCACCCAATGACTATAACTTCGGCTGACAGGCGAGTCTCAGAATCCATAACTGAGAAATGAGTCTCAGAGATCATAATTGAAGAAAGCGTTTCATGAAAAAAGAATCTCTGGCGTCACAACTAAAGAAAATAAAAAAGACTTAAATTTCCAAGTAGCACAATGCTGAAAAAAGACGAGGACTGCCCGCATGAGTGGTCCTCGGCTTTTGAATCAAGAAATCAAAACCGAGTAGGGATCGGATTAAAATCAAGATCCTGCCTATCCTGCCATGTATTACAAAATAGATCACTCCGGAGAGGGGAAATATACAGAAAAGATGAGTCGATTCCTCGGCTTTGCCATGGAGGTGAACTCAGCCGAAGAAGCCAAAGAAAAAGTCAAGGAGTATCAAAACCGATACTGTGACTCTCGCCATGTATGCTGGGCGTATATGCTGGGGCCTGAAAAGACAGAATGGCAACTTAACGACAACGGCGAACCCTCCGGCACAGCGGGGAAGCCTATCTTAGGACAGATCCGCAGCCACGACGTGACGGATGTGCTGGTGATAGTGGTGAGGTATTTCGGGGGGATAAAACTCGGTACTTCCGGATTGATATCGGCATATAAAGAAGCGGCTCGGCTGGCTCTGGAGGATGCTGGACGCAAAGAGATGCATGAGATGCAGGAATTACATATAGAAGTGCCCTATATATCAGCCGATGGGGTGATGCGCATAATCAAAGAGACACCGGAGATAGAGGTTATGGAGCGCGACTTCGGCAATGTGATAACGCTGCGTATAAAAGTGAGGAAGGCGGATATGGAAGAGATTGCCGGGAGGATGGGGAAGACGGAAGGGATTACAATCAAAGTTACAGATAGTTAAAAAGGGGAAAAATGAAAGAAAATTACTGAAAATATTGAGAATATAGCGTATAATTCAAAAAAAATTACGATATTTGCAGTGCAAAAAATGAAAGGTGCGCCGTAAAAACGCTCTTTTGTTATGCAAATTATGGATTATCAATAGGTTAACTTACAAATCGAATTATTAACGATGACTAAGGCAGATATTGTAAATGAAATATCCCGCAGCACAAATCTTGACAAGGCTGCAGTGCTTGAAACAGTAGAAAAATTCATGGAAGTAGTGAAAGATTCATTAGCGCATGGCAATAATGTATATCTTCGCGGCTTCGGCTCCTTCATCATCAAGACCCGAAAGGAGAAGACAGCACGTAATATTTCCAAGAACACTTCAATCATCATTCCGGAGCATAAGATTCCGGCATTCAAACCCTCCAAAGTGTTCCTCGACGAGGTGAAGTAAAAAACGCTCACTACAAACGTCAAAGCAAGAGGCGAAATAAAACAAGAGGAGAGTGCAGAAGGGAATATTGAACCCGATAGCCCGGTCAGCACAATCAAAAATTTAACAATAACATAGTAGTAACCCTACATTAATTTTTAACAATTATGCCCAGCGGAAAGAAAAGAAAAGGCCACAAGATGGCTACCCACAAGCGTAAGAAAAGACTGAGAAAGAATCGTCATAAGAAGAAATAAGAATGGCGAACACCGGTATGATCGTCGCTCGGATGCTACTTTGCGCGCAAGTGTGGCAGCGAATAAGAGGAAGTTCATATCGATCAGCGTAAACGCTCAAAAAGGACAGGCAATGCATAGAGATGGGTTTAAGCGGCTTCACAGGCGTCCATACGGCATTGTCTGCCTTTTTAATTTTACATTCCACGAAAATGAAAAGCGAATTAGTAGTAGACGTACAGGAAAAAGAGATCTCCATCGCACTGCTTGAAGACTCACGCTTGGTTTCATTGCAGAAAGAGAATCGCAATCAGGCATACGCCGTAGGCGATATCTATCTGGCAAAGGTGAAGAAAATCATGCCGGGTCTTAATGCGGCGTTTGTAGATGTAGGCTATGAAAAAGACGCTTTTCTTCATTATCTCGATCTCGGGCAGCAGTTTTCAACGTATCAGGAATATCTCAACGAATGTTTTGCGGATACGAAAAAAGTGCCCCAGATTTCAAAAATCAAGAAACTGCCGGATATTCAAAAGACCGGCACCATCCAGAATTTGCTGAAGCCCGGAGATAAACTTCTGGTACAGATTGCGAAGGAACCGATCTCATCCAAGGGTCCGCGACTTACAACCGAACTGTCGTTTACCGGACGCTTCATGGTGCTCATGCCATTCTCCGAGAAGATAATGATCTCGCAGAAGATTAAATCTACAGAGGAGAAAATAAGATTGCGCCAGTTGATCGGAAGTATTAAGCCGAAGGGATTCGGTGTGATAGTGCGCACGTCGGCAGAGAATAAGCGTGTAGCGGAACTCAACAATGAGATGCGAACACTGCTCAAGTGTTGGGACGACACGATAGCCAAGATGCAGAGATCCACACCGCCGTCGCTGATTTATGAGGAAGATAGTCGCGCCGTGAGTCTGATACGCGATATTTTCAGTCCTACATTTGAAAATATCTACGTCAACGAGGCTGAAACCTTCACTCAGATTCAGAATTATGTGAATCTTATAGCCCCCGACAATAACGACATTGTCAAATTATACACGAAAGATATTCCTATTTTTGATCATTTCGGCATAACGCGTCAGATCAAGAGTAGTTTCGGGAAGACTGTAAGTTTCAAGAGCGGCGCCTACATTATTGTGGAGCATACGGAGGCATGCCACGTGATTGATGTCAACTCGGGCAATAGGAGCAAGGCATCATTTGATCAGGAGAGCAATGCGCTCGAAGTGAACCTGAGAGCAGCCGATGAGATCGCGCGCCAATTGAGACTACGCGATATGGGCGGCATCATAGTGATCGACTTCATTGACATGAACAGTCAGGAAAACAGACAGAAACTTTTCGATCACATGAAGGAATTGATGATCAACGACCGTGCGCGCCACAATATCCTTCCGCTCAGTAAATTCGGACTCATGCAGATCACTCGCCAGAGAGTACGTCCGGCATTGGATGTTGCCACAGAGGAGGAGTGTCCTTCCTGTTTTGGCAAAGGCCAGGTGCAACCCTCGCTTCTCTTTACCGACAAATTGGAAGAGAAACTCGACTATCTGGTGAATACACTCGAAGTGAAGAAGTTTACCATGTATGTGCACCCATACGTGGAGGCATATATCAAGAAGGGTATGTTCAGCCTCTACGGCAAATGGCGCCGTCGCTTCGGACGCGGCATGAAACTGATGGCAGATCAGTCGCTTGCCTACCTGCAGTATCGTGTGCTCGACTCAGACAAGCGTGAGATCGACCTTAAAGAAGAGAGTGACACCAACAGCAGTCACTCCAAAAATCAAGTAAGAGTAAACCGAGATAATAAAGACTAACGTCAACCCCCTCGTGAACCTAAAAGAAAGAGGATATGCATCCGTAAGCATATCCTCTATCTTTTATGGGTCTGCGTCACGAACATGTAAAGTTCGGAAGGTTACATAGACTGTATCCCAAATCATCCCAGAAATAAAAGAATCATCCCAGAAATAAAAGCCAAGACAGAGATGTCGTGGCTTTTATTCCTGGGGTTTTCGGTTTAGGTTATTATTTGAGTTGAAAAATGTTTGGGCTCGGAAAATTTAAAGTTGCACTTAAAAAGATTTAATGTACAAATTTAAAATTTGATAAGACATAAAAATTAATTGTGGAGTGAAGCGAGGAAGTCGGCTACGATGAAAGTGGAGCCGCCGATGAAAATAATATCATGGGGAGTGGAGAGGTCGTTGAGGGCGGTTTTATAGGCTGTTGCTACACCTTCAGGAATCAGGCGGCAGTTGAGTCCGGCTCCTTCAAGCAGGGGAAGGAGATTCTCTGCAGGCATTGCGCGGGGTACGGAGGCCTGAGTGACGTAGTAGATGGCATCTTTGGGGAGAAGGTCGACGATGTGTGCCACATCCTTATCGCTTACGAACCCGATGACCATACGTAGTTGAGCATCGGGGGAGTTTTGGCGATGTCGAAGGAGAATCGCATGGAGTTGAGGCATTGTTATGGATAGACCTGCCTGATTGTGTCCGGTGTCGCAAATGGTGAGGGGGGAGTCGGATACTTTCATCCATCTTCCGGCAAGTCCGGTGTTGGTGATTACATTCTTCATTCCCTCCCTGACAGACTCATCAGAGATTTCAACGCCGGCGTTGCGGAGTGTCTCTACGGCGCTAAGCACAGTGTTAATATTTTCCTTCTGGTAAGCACCGGAGAGGGGCGATGTGAATTCGCCCACAGTGGCGGAATCACATTCAAGGGTGAAATCTTCGGTGGCTGTTGCCTCAGTGAGCGGTTGCAGATCCTCAGCGAATACGATGGGAGCGCCGACCTCGGCACTGCGTTTCTCGAAAACTTCCCTCACATCACCATTGGCGTGACCGATCACTACCGGAATGCCCGATTTGATGATGCCGGCTTTTTCACCGGCGATCTGCGGGAGAGTTGAGCCTAAAAACTGGGTATGATCGAAAGAGATATTGGTGATGACGCAGGCTATCGGGGTGATGATATTAGTGGAATCGAGTCTGCCCCCCATTCCGACTTCTATCACAGCGTAATCCACCTCTTGGGCGGCAAACCAGTCGAAAGCCATCATCATGGTGAGTTCGAAAAACGACGGATGCCCCTCATATCCGCACTCTCTCCAGCGCTCTACAAAATCAATCACACTCTGCTCCGGAATCATCTTTCCGTTGACACGTATTCTTTCGCGGAAATCAGCAAGGTGAGGAGATGTATATAGTCCTACTTTGTAACCCTCTTGCTGCAGAATTGAAGCGATGTTGTGAGAAGTCGAACCCTTACCGTTGGTGCCTGCCACATGGATAGACGTAAAGCAGCGATGCGGGTTGCCGAAATAATTGTCGAGGGCAATGGATGTATCGAGTCCGGGTTTGTAAGCCGCCGCTCCTATGCGTGAGAACATCGGAAGTTGCGAGAAGAGAAAATCGAGAGATTCTTTATAAGTCATATAGAATTAATTACCGGGTGAAGGAAACTTATCCGAAGGGAAAAGACAGCATAAAGCCGGCTTAAAGTGATGCCGGCTTTATGGATTGAGATTTTATCTGATTGTAAAGTTTCTGCTTAGAATCACAAGCCGTAGATGAGATAGCCGGCGAGACCTGCCAGGCAAATCACCAGAATGGGGTGAAGTGAAATCTTCTTTCCCTTCACCGGAATCTTGAAAAAAACGAGGCAGAACGCCACGGCACAAATGATGATATTGGTGACGAGTTGCCAGTTTAGTCCGTTGGGATTGAAGTTGGCATTATTCATGAGAAGGATTGCAGCCGAGGCTATGAGTCCAACCACAACGGGGCGCAGACCGGCGAAGATACCCTTGATGGCACCGCTCTCCTGATGGCGGCGGATGAAGTGAGAACTGTAGATAACGAGGAAGAACGAAGGGAGCACGACTGCCAAAGTGGCGAGTACTGACCCGAGCACGCCCCATAGAGGGGATGCGAGTGCCGGATTGACGTGTGCCGGAGCCACATATCCTATGTATGTGGCGGAGTTAATGCCGATAGGTCCGGGGGTCATCTGCGAGATTGCCACGATGTCGGTAAACATCGTCTCGGTAATCCAGCCGGGATCTACAACGGAATGTTCTACGAGCGAAAGCATGGCGTAGCCGCCGCCGAATCCGAAGATACCAATCTTGAGATATGCCCATATCAATTTAAGATATATATTCATGGCTGAGGTTACGATTCCGTCTGATTATTATGATTCTTAAGATTCTTTATACTCATACGCCAGAACAGCCATCCTCCGAGGCCTCCGAGGATGATGAAGAGGATGGGGTTTGAGGCGAAGCCGAGGTTGATTCCGAAAAGTTGTGAAGATGATATCATCAGAGCCACTACGAGGGGGATCCATACGGTCTTCAGACCGAGTTTGGCGGCGCGAGCGGAGGTGATGACGGGAGCGATAATAAGAGCCACGACAGCGGGACGGATACCCATGAAGATAGCCGAGAGCAGATGGTTGCTCTTGATCATGTCGGGTGTGAGGAATATCGCTATGCAGAGGATTATGAGGAAAGAGGGGAGGACGCATCCTAAGGTGGCAACCGCGGAGCCCTTCATGCCGTGGAGTTTATCGCCTACGGCTGTGGCGATATTTACAGCAAGAATCCCCGGCAGTGACTGAGCCACTGCCAGGAGATCAAGAAAGTCTTCTCGGCGAATCCAGTTATATTTATCAACGATTTCACGTTCGATAATCGAAATCATCGCCCAGCCACCGCCAAATGTGAACAAGCCGATCTTGAAGAAAGACAAGAAGAGTTGCAGCACTTCGCTGCGATTCTGGGTGGTCTGTACGTTCACATCGTCGGACCCGGCGGACGCATCAATGTTCTGATTCGGGTTTTGTGATTTTTTTTGCATCGATTTGTTTCCAGACGTACCAGATATATGCTACTACAAAGGGGATAAGGATAGACACGTAGGTCATAGTCTGCAGAGTGAACTGCGAAGACGAGGCGTTGCGGATGGTGAGCGAAGACGCCGGGTCGGTGACAGACGGGAGGAACGGAGTGTCGCAGAACCCCGCCATCCAGAAGAGAGCCACCACGGTGAAGAACGTACCGATACCTGCAAACCAGATGCCCTGAGTGTAAACCTTGGTGAAGAGAGTGCGGAGGATTCCGAGCAATACATTAGCCACACCCAGGAGGAGAAGAATAAGGATAGAGGGTGAGGAAATGAGATTATGCCAGTATTTGAAAGGAGTCAACTCCACTTCGGTGACCACAGAATTTGAAGAGAGCACGGTGTAGCCGTCCGAGGTGAGCAGCACAGCAAGGAAAGCGAGGAAGAATACGAGGAACAGACCGGTAGACCACCAGAGTTTCTTTTTCATCCATTGGTAGAACTTCTCGCCGGCATTGACGGCATTCATCAGGTAGAGCGCGGCGAGCACACGGGCGAGGAAGAATACCGCGCCACCGAGCAGAAGGTTTTTCCAGCAGAAGATTGCTTCAAAGCCATGTGTGGAAGCCCAGACGGAAACTACGGGAGCATTGCTATCGAGCATAGCGCCGCGAGATACGGTGAACTCGCCACCAAAGAAGAACATTGCCACAGCCACACCGAGCAGCACGCACCCTACAAGGCCATTGAAGAAAAGGAAAATATCGTAAATCCTGCTTCCGAGGAGATTGCCGGGTTTGCAGCGATATTCATAACTTACAGCCTGCACCACGAAACTGATCAGGATAAGCATCCAGAGCCAATAGGCACCTCCGAAACTTGTAGAATAGAACAGCGGGAACGCAGCGAAAGCGGCACCGCCAAAAGTGACGAGCGTGGTGAAGGTTAATTCCCATTTACGGCCGATCGCCTGAACTATCATCTGAGTCCAGGAACTATCCGGGACATTGAGCAGCATAGACTGGCCGCCCTGTACGAAAAGCAGAAACACGAGGATGCCGCCCAAAACGGATACGATCACCCACCAATAATTTTGCAATAGATCCAATGTCATAGTAATAAAGATTTAAGGGAATTATTTATTGCTCTGGTTGTCAATATCTGAATGTGTAGCCTTGAGCACCCATTTGATCATTATGCCCACTTCGGCGCATAGGAGCACGGTGAAGAGTATGGCAAACATCCAGAACGTAATCATTACGGAAGAAGAGGGAATGTCGGAGATTGCAGCGCCTACGGGGAGGAGATCCTGCACGGTCCAGGGCTGACGACCCACTTCGGCAACAATCCAGCCTGCCTCGGAACAGATATACATTAAAGGCACTGAAATCATAGCCACAATCTGGAGCCACTTCTTGTCAGTAAGCCATTTCGGGGCTTTATATGCCAGGAAGAGCACCACAACGTAGAAGAGGAGGAAATAACTGCCGAGCATCACCATGACTCTGAAAGAATAGAAGGTGAGCGCCACGGGCGGGATAGCCTCTGCAGGAGAATTGAAGTAACCGTAGCCGAAGAACTGATAGTTTTCTGCAAGAGTCTGCTGAGCGGCGTGAGTGGCTTCAACATTGCCTTCGCGCAGAGCCATTCCGTACTCGCGCAGAGCGCTTTGAGCGATACGTCCGCGCCGTATTCTATCTTCGTAGGAGACGGTATTGATCGTGTCGCCGTCAATGACGTCAACGCCGTTTATAATGTCGGATATGCCGGGCACGTAAGCATTCATATCGTGGCGGGCAAGGATGGAAAGACCTTTAGGAAGGGAGATTTCAAAAAGGTAGGGATCCTCATTATTATCCCACTTCTTATCGGGGTTGATCAATCCGAGGGTGACGAGGCTCTGACCTTCGGAACCCTCATATAGCCCTTCCATAGCGGCGAGTTTCATGGGTTGGGTGCGGGTGACTTCCACTGCCGAGCCATCGCCGGTGAACATACACAGGAGCAGACCGGCGAGCCCGATCCAACCGCCCACTTTGATGGAGCGGAGCGCGAAATCGCGGTTGCTTTTCCTGAAGAGGAAGAAGCAAGCAACTCCGATTACGAATACACCGGAAAGAGCCCAACCGCTCAATACGGCATGGAAAAACTTATTGATAGCAACGCCCGAGAAGAGCGCCCAGAAATCATCCATCACGTTGCGCATCTGAGCAGGGTCGAACTCCATTCCCACGGGATACTGCATCCAGGAGTTTGCCACGAGAATCCAAAGGGCGGAGATGGATGCTCCTATAGCGGTGAGCCATGTGGAGAGCAGGTGGAATCGGGGGCTGACCTTATTCCAGCCGAAGAACATAACGGCACCGAAAGTGGCTTCCATAAAGAAAGCGAGTATACCTTCGATTGCGAGGGGCGCACCGAAGATATCGCCTACAAACCATGAGTAGTTGCTCCAGTTTGTGCCGAATTCGAATTCGAGGATTATACCTGTGGCAACGCCGATGGCGAAGTTGATAGCCAGGAGGGTCATCCAGAACTTAGTGGTACTGAGCCATTTGCTGTCACTGGTCTTCAGATATATAGACTCCATGACAGCCACAATTACAGAGAGACCCAGAGTGAGGGGGACAAAAAGCCAATGGTAAATTGCCGTAAGGGCGAATTGCCATCTCGACCAATCTACGACGGTGATTAAATCGTTCATAAGGGTACTTTGTTATTAAGGTTTTACTTGGATTGTCTTATGGTAAATGTTAATTATCAATGAAATGATTATTGATAAGGCGAGATTGTGCCCGGGCGCGCGAAGGGAAGTCAGGGCATAGTGAGGTTAGTTCTTACAGCCTCGGCGCGATCCTCATCAGTGTCAAAATTCTTTTCGAGGAGATTGGGAAAGAAGAATAATTTGAGCACGAAGAAGAGTAAGAAAAGTTTTATGAGGATAATTGCCCAGAGGGTTCTGCCGATGGTCATCTGGCGGAATCCGTCGCGATAAAAAATCAGAATATTTTTTATTGACATATACTAAACGTTGTTAAGATAAATGATGAAATCATCATAAGGACGTCTTAAACCGGGAAACAGGTGTCTCAGTAAACTGTAAAGGTGTCCTACTAAACTGCAAATATAAAAAATAATAGTGACGGATGCTAAAAAAATAAAATAAATCTTCAGGAATGTTGAAAAAATAAGAAAAGATAATCTGGCTCGTATTCATGTAAAACAGGTAAAAAAGCGATAAGAATGAAAAAAATGGGAAGATGATAGGGAATTATTTTGTGTAGAAATAAAAAGTTAGTATCTTTGTCAAGAAATAAATTTCTGATGATTAAAGAGGGATATAAATCCCGTTTCGGCTGATGAGTGAGTCTGCCTGCGAAGCCACTTTGACGCGTGCAGGTATGAGCCGGAACTCATGGATCATCAGGTATAAATACAAAAAGAACCCGAAATACAGGATAAAGATATGGCTCTTTGGTTTGAATGTAAGGTACGCTACGACAAGATGATGGAGAATGGTGTGCCTAAGAAAGTGAACGAACCGTATATGGTGGACGCCTTGAGTTTTACCGAGGCAGAAGCCCGCATCATCGAAGAGATTACCCCGTTTATCTCCGGCGACTACAGCATTTCCGCTGTGAAGAAGACTAAGGTGGCCGAGATATTCTATGATGAGACCGGTGATAAGTATTACAGCGTGAAATATAATATCATCACCATTGATGAGAAATCGGGTGTGGAGAAAAAATCAGCGGTATTTGCCCTGGTGCAGGCTTCTGACTTCGACACTGCCTTGTCTAACTTCCATGAATCGATGAAAGATACCATCTGCGACTATGAGATAGCCTCGATTACGGAGACAGCCATTATGGATGTGTTTCCCTTGAATCTTGAGGCTAAAGCCTCATCGATGCAATAAAGAAAAGAACGGAGGCAGAGATATGGCGTATCAGGACGTAGCGCGAAATATAGAACTTCTCAAGAATGAGATTCCGGCAGGGGTGGAACTTGTGGCAGTTTCCAAGTTTCATCCAGCGGAGGCATTGCTGGAAGCCTATAAGGTAGGTCAGCGACGATTTGGCGAAAGCAGAGTGCAGGAACTTCTCAAGAAGAAGACGGAATTGCCAGCCGATATAGAATGGCATTTCATCGGACATCTCCAGACAAATAAGGTGAAGATGCTGGTAGGGGAGGTTTCGCTCATAGAGAGTGTGGATACGGAGCATCTGCTTGAGATGATCGATAAGGAATCTGATAAGGCGGGTGTGGATAGCAAAGTGCTGATGCAACTGCATGTGGCTCGCGAAGAGACTAAATTCGGGTTTACCCCCGATGAACTTCTTGAGTTTTTCAGGAATAAAGGCTACGAAAAACTGAAACGCACTCATATCTGCGGCGTGATGGGGATGGCGTCAAACACGGATGATATGAATCGGGTGCGAGAGGATTTCCGACTCATCCGCTCCGTTTTCGACCGGATTAAAGCGGAGACCCCCGACCTCCGAGGATTCGATATGGTGTCGATGGGTATGAGCGGCGATTGGCCGGTGGCAGTGGAAGAAGGTTCAAACCTTATACGTGTAGGCACCCGAATCTTTGGTGAGCGCGAATATTGAATCCTCCATATCAATACTGTATAATCAAAACCTTATGTAGATATACAAACTTGTATAAATTATATATATGAATAGGAATATATAATATATATATATGGATAAGGTTGCGGGGAAAGATAAATCTACAAATCACTCATAAAAGGTAATATTATGTTGGAAGATCAGAACGGAAAGGCAAAAAAGAATTATACTTTGCCGATAGTAATAATGTTTGCGCTGTTCTTCATGATTGCGTTTGTGACCGGATATCAGAATCCGTTAGGCTCAGTGATTGAGAAGATGTCGGAAGGGAATCCGATGATGTCGCAACTCGGCACCCTCGCTAACTTCATCGCATACGCCTTCATGGGGTATCCGGCAGGTAAACTTTTGCAAGATAAGGGCTTCAGAGTTACTGCCCTCTACGCGGTGACTATCGGTTTCATCGGCGTAGCGATCACATACATCTCCGGCTTCATAGGGGTGAATTCAACAGCAGTGATGATCTATCTGGCAGGAGCGTTCGTGGCAGGCTTCTCGATGTGTCTGCTCAACACGGTTGTGAACCCGATGCTCAACTCCCTCGGTTCAACTCCCAATAAGGGTAATCAGTTGGTACAGTTCGGTGGTTCGTTCAACTCTTTGGGTGCCACCTTGGCACCAGTTATAGTGGGAGGACTTCTCGGTGGCGAGGCCAGCACCATCTCATCAGCCAATCCGGTGTTCTATCTCGCGATGGCTATCTTTGCAGTAGCCTTTATCGTTCTCTTCTTCAGCAAACTGCCTGAGGCCGAAGACTTGGGTAAACCCTCGGAAAAAGTTAAGGTGATGAAGGCGTTCGCTTACCGTAACTTCACATTCGGTGTATTGGCTATCTTCTGCTATGTAGGTCTTGAGGTTGGTCTTGCCAACTGGACCTATCAATTTCTTGAGAAACATCAGGAGGTGCAACAATTTAACGTGGCATCCAGCGCGGCGATTGCAGGCACAGTGGTAGGTATCTACTGGCTCCTGATGCTTGTAGGCAGATTTCTTGGCGGACTTATCGGCGGGAAGGTATCATCTCGTGTGATGCTTATCACGGCAGGCCTCGGCGCGATGGCATTTATCCTTCTGGGACTCTTTTCAGAGGAAAATCTCGTGGAATTTATCGGATTCGACTCCAAGATGCTTTCGTTCAGTGTGGTGCAGATCCCTCTGAATGCCATCTTCTTCGTGCTTTGCGGTTTCTTCGCGTCCATAATGTGGGGTGCGATCTTCAACCTCTCGGTGACCGGTCTTGGTAAATACACAGCCGTAGCGTCCGGTATCTTCATGGTGATGGTCTGCGGCGGCGGCATCTTCCCCTGGTTGCAGTCATTCATTGCATCATCAGGGAGCATCCTCAACAGTTTCTGGCTTGACTTTGTGCTCGCGGCATATATCTTTATCTACGCGTTGCTGCTGAGCCGTCCGAATGCTAATCTGCCCGAAGCCCCCGAGGTATTGGTGGAAAAATAAAAGAAGATACATCTTTAAATAGAGTAAGATATATCATCTTTTAATAGGAGTAAGATATATCAAAATAATAAAGATATATCAAAATATAAAATAAAGATATATCAAAATATAAAATAA